>JBGAQE010000044.1:0-25116 GCA_044220885.1 Chitinophagaceae bacterium | reverse complement strand
ATATTGATAAGTTTATAATGCAGACGTTTGTATTGTAAAAGGATGAATTATAAGCTTTAGCTTTGCAGAAATTGAAAAATAGAAATCATATACAGGTTTTATTATTTTCGGCGATGTCTCCAAATCTGCCGGAGCATTTTTCTTTTGCCATACCTCTCTTGATTTCCTCCCCAATCAAAAGGCACGTACTAACCCCGGGCTGATAATTTTCTACTTCAACCGGGGTACGCTTTATTTCATTTAATTCATTTTTGAAAAAAACAACTATGTCACGAAATCATAAAATGGTTTAAACAAGTTAAAAGTATAGTATTAATTATTGTACTCCTGAATGTAATTGTACTGAAAGCAGCCTCTTTATTAATAACACTGTTTATTATTGGTTCTTATTACTATTACTGCCATTATTATTGCTTGCCGTTTATAATATAAAACAAAAAAAACACGCTGTATTACGTAACTATCCGGTGGTTGGTTACCTAAGGTATATCTTGGAGGCTATTCGCCCTGAAATACGTCAATATTTTTTGAGTCCGATGATGATGGTAAGCCATTTAACAGGCGGCAACGTTCAATTGTATATCAGCGTGCAAAAAATGAACGACAAACTGTTGCCTTTGGCATGCATGCAGATCCTAATAAACCCGGCCATAGATGATCCATACATTCTATTTACCCGGTTTCGATACAAGAGAAAATTTAAGGGTAACTATCGGGAATGATCAATGCCGCCAACCTTATAACACGAGTATTTTAAACTTGGGGCAATGAGCTATGGGCTTTTAAGCAAACCGCGTACAGGCATTAAATGAGGGGCAGGTTTAGGTGGCTTTGCACACAATACAGGTGAGGGAGGTATAAGCCCATATCATCTTAAAGGAGGTGATCTAATCTGGCAAATAGGAACCGGATATTTTGGGTGCCGTGATGAAAAAATTTTGATGCGGAGTTTATTTAAAGTAAACGCCTGCAGACCGAAGTAAAAATGATTGAACTGAAATTATCACAAGGCGCAAAACCAGGGCATGGTGGTATACTGCCTGCAGCAAAGAATACTCGAAATTTCTGAAATAAGAAACGTGCCGGTTAACACAACGATTGCTTCTCCCCCTGGTCATTCAGCATTTATGAATGCGGAGGGGATGTTATTATTTATTGAAAGACTCAGGTGCTCGTCGGGCGGCAAGCCTGTTGGTTTAAGGTGTGTATTGGAGATAAAAAGGAATTTCATCAGATATGTTATTACATGCGAAAACCAATATCATTCCTGATTTTATAGTGATTGATGGAGCTGAAGGAGGTACGGGGCGCTGCACCTTTAGAATTTACAGACAATGTAGGTATGCCGTTATATGAAGCACTCACCTTTGCAGTAAAAACTTTACAGGTATATGGATTAAGCGATCAGGTGAAGCCAATAGCAGCGGGCAAAATTATAACAGGGTTCGGATATTCATGGTGCTTGCGATAGGTGCCAGTGCATGTTATAGCTCAAGAGGAATGATGTTTTCACTCGGATGTATCCAGGCATTACAATGTGATAGTGGCAAATGTCCCAGTAGGTGTACCACTCAAAACCCCGCTTTGTACAAAGGTCTTGATGTATCCGATAAGCGGGTTCGTAGCCAATTTCATGCCAATACAATCAAAGCAACTGCAGAATTAATGAAGCCAGGGATTTAAGGATTAAGCCATATAACGGTAGCCAGTTTTTTCGCAAACTCGATAGTTTAGATACTCAAAGCTTTGGAGAAATTTATGGTCTGAATAAAGTAAAACTGGTAAAACATTTAATCAATTTTAAATTAAAATATTATGCAAAAAATAAAAAATAAACTCATTTTATTAAATGAGGATTATAATATGTTGAAAGCGTACATCAAGTCGTGGATGGTAAGCGCAAAATTTATAGATAAAAAATAATTTAGTGCAGTTAGAAAAGGAATTATTGAAGGGGCCTGTTCTTGTAGACAAAAAGACTTTTCCTTGAAGATGGCGTTTGTGTAAATTCGGAGATTGCCATGCAGATCAATCTACAGGACGAAAACTTCAATTGAAACTTGTTTTACCTGCGCAGGCAAATTTAGGACTTGGCAGAATTTCTGTATTTGCTCCAATGGGAACAGCTTTAATTGGCTATCGCAAAGGCCAGTTGGTAAAATGGCAAATGCCAGGGGGAAGAAAAGAATTTCTTATAGTGGATGTGCTGAATGCTAGTTGTTAAAATATCAAATATTCCTTAGCATTCTCATCAATAAAATGCCCCCGCCATAGCCGGGGCATTTTACAAATAAGGCCTGGAAAGAAGAATCCACAAGCATCTTTTTTTCAATTCCTTAAAAGCGTCTTGCTGGTTTATCCGAACCGGTTATAACCTTTCTTGCAATCTCTTTTTCGAATTATTATTTCCTGTTATTCTCATCTTTTAATCACATGATCATGTCAACTATAATTTCAGTAGCAATTTTAATTTTAACTACTACCGGTATTTTGTATTTTTTTATTTTTATCAACACTCAAAAAAATAAGAAGCGGCTGAAAATGTTAGTGAATACTTTCAGTAAGACTGGCGCAGATAAAAGATTATTTTTTCATAACAGGAAGTTCTAAAAGAAAAAATAATCGGACTGGATGGGGCCCAGCAAAAATGAATGATTTTTGATTTTAACGATTCCAATACTTTCATAAATATCAATGTTGGCGTTGTAAAAGACTGTTCATTCATAAAAGAATATATACAGGTAAGTTTTGGAAATGGAAAGGAAGCTGATATTGAACAATAACTTAGTTCTATGGGTTTGAAATTTAGTTTCAAAAATGGACCCGTACCTTTTTGCTTTCATTTTATAATGCCAACGCAAATTCGATTTATGAAATGGCCGACCTGGAAACAAAAGCAAAAAATCGGGGAATTATACTGTCTAAAATGCGCATAAAAGATTTTGAGGGAAAGCGTAATATGCCTTTAAAAATCAACTTAAATATAACAAACTCTTTCAACGATATTTTACCTTATGAATTAAACAATCACGAATACTATATTTGGTAACAAACAAACCACTAATAAGGAATTTGGGTGAAGTCATACAATTATAATTTAAAAAGCATTTTTAACTGATATGGATTCAGAAGAAAATACGATTATTTTTACGCTTGTTTACCTGGGAGGGGATTACCCTGTACGAACTTACAAAAATGAATATCACAGCTTGATGGTGTTGATTGCTGTTCATTTAGATTTGATTGGTTTTGGCTTGTGTAGCGGCATGGGTAGTTGTGGCACTTGTATGGTAGAAATTATGGAGAAGAAAGCTTCTGTTGTCAGGCACACTTTATCCTGCGATGTTCAGGTGAACGATGAACTTGCTAATACTATTATAACTGTAGTAAAGAGACGCTATTAAAATTAGCTGTTCAAGCAAGTAAGTGCAACACGTGATTTTAGTAAATATGCCTAATTATACGCTTTATAGTCAAGTAGGAAAGATGTTGCCGTTTTGCAGCTCTTATACAAAATTGGCGGTTTAATTTTGATCAATATGAAATTACTAATAGTCTTTTAACAGTTTCTGTTTTGATACTAAATCTCGGAGAAAGGATTGTTTTCAATATTGTGTTCTAAAAAGTGTAGTGATCAGAAGTTAGAAGCATCACTTTCGATTTATAAATCCTGTACTCTCGGGTTTAATAAAGAGAAACCAGTATCTTAGACTTGTTAGAAAACATCGCATATGATACTGGAGCGAAGGTGATTGACGTAGCCCTTGCGTGGATTAGACAGAAGTATGATCATTCCACTTTATCAACCGTTACAATCATTGGTCCGAGAACTCTGCAACAATTGGAAGATAATCTTTCATCCCTCGAATTACAATTGACTCAGGAGCAGATAAACCAATTAAACGATATCAGTAAATTCGATTTAGGGTCGCCACATGAAGTGATTGCAGCTTCACAGAATAACATAGTCGGAAAAGGATCGGGTAAAATAGAAATCAAACATTCAGTAAGGTAATAAAAATGGTCTTTATTTGTTTAACATCCTCGTGCTTAGAGGAGCTTTATTTTTTCCCTTACGGACTTTGAAACCTCTGTGATAAGTATCAATATTTCCTTTTAATTTTAATTGCTCATTAAACGTATTTACTGAATTTTTTACTGCAATAACTTACCTAATTCATTTGTATCAGGAAATATGCCTTTCATTTGCGCCGGTGTTTGTTTTGAAGTTTTATAAGTAGCTACTCCCATTGCCTTATCAAAACTTTTGATTGCAAACTCAACTACTGTATTATTTTTCTCTTTGCAAAGCACAATGCCAATACTGCTATTTTCCTGCTGCAGTTTCACTTTTTCATCCAGCACATTGAGATAAAAATTGAGTTGACCGGCATCAGCAGGTTTGAATTTACCCTTCTTCAATTCAAAAGCCACCAGACACTGCAGGTATCGGTTAAAAAATAATAGATCTATAAAAAATTCATCCCCATCCACTTCAAGCCGGTATTGGTTCCCAATAAAGCAAAATCCCTTACCCATTTGCAGGATAAAGTTTCTGATATTTAAAACGACCTGTTGTTCAATGTGCCGTTCGTCTTCCAATTCGTCGCCTGCAATAAAATCGAGCAGGTACTCATCCTTGAATACTTTTAAAGCCGAGGGCTTTAAACTCTCAGACAAAGTGCCTGAAAAATTGTTGGGTAACTTACCTTCCTTTCCGTATAGGTTGTTTTCAATATGGTGTTCCAGAACTGTCAGTGACCAGAAGTTGGCTGCTGCTGACTGGATGTAGAAAATCCGCGCATCCCAAGCCTTTATTTTGGTTAGAATGACGAAATGATGGGAGAAGCTGACACTTGTAAAAGCCTCATAAAATGCTTCATTTTCGATTAGGTTCGACAGTGCCGAACCTATTGAAAAATCTACTCTCACTTGGCCAGCTAATTGGTTCGACGGCGTCGAACCTATTACAAGATGGGGGCCATAGGCATCTGAAAATAGCCGTATTTTTTTGAGATTGCCAGAAGAAAATCCCTTTAGCCCTGGGAGTTCATTCTGTAGGTCTGCAGATATCTGGTCGAGAACTTTGGCGCCCCATTTTTGAACCCTAATTTTGTCCGAAATCATTAGGCCGGTTCTAAAATAGAGCATCAACTGTTCTCTGTTCGCTAACCTTGCAGCCACATAGCGGCTCTGCACAATTTGTTGCTTAATGGATTGAATAAAGTCAATGTAGCCTTTGTCAATTTTCATATTTGCCATTTTCGTTTAAGTATTTGTTGAAAAATAAAATCCCTAAAGCGTTGATTGCTAAGCAACAATGCTAGCCAATCGCTTTAGGTCCATTATAAATAAGTTCGAAAATTGTACAGGGAGGACGACAAAAAAAAGACTCTTGATTTATCAAGGGTCTTTTTTGTTTTGTAGCAGGTATGGTGGGAATTTGATAATCTGGTGATTTGAAAATTTGAAAATCTTAGAGGAGGGCTCTGACTGCTTGTGACTTTAATAGATAAAAAAGGTTGTATAAGGTCTCCAACCTTATAAGGTTGGAGACCTCGCACAACTAAATGAGATGGGAATAGCAGATTAATACAAATGAAAGCTGTTATATTCTTTTATTTATATTGATTTTATACTGGTATGAATATAAAGTGATAAGCATCTTACTAGGTGCTTATTATTTCTTTTACTGAAGTTGTACAAATTTAATTTACGAGGTTAATCAGTTTTAGTTGTATAAGGTCTCCAACCTTATAAGGTTGGAGACCTTATACAACCTTTTAATGTAATAAACAAATTCTGTTCAAAAATTACAACTGTTTTCATCTCATGAAGTATTTGTAATCTTTAAATCAACGGTACTGATTTGAAGCCTGTTATACTAGGATAGGGTACCTTCTAAAGAGGATAAACTCTCTACCCAACCGATAGTTCGTTCGTAACTACGGTTTAGTTTTTGCGCTAGCTTTCTCACCAATTCTTCGTCTTCGCCTTTAATAAAATCAATTTCTTCCGCAGTTAACTGAGGCTCGGCTTCCAACACTTTTTGCAACATTTGATCCCAGCTGGATTCTAATCTTAGTTTTATCATGAAATTTACTTTAGAGTTATGCTTCCCTCTTTTTAATAAGACTAAAATCTGTTTCCGCATTTTTTTTACTTTTTTTTGCTCTATAAATCTGATATACAAGTTTTGGAATGTAAGTATTGTCTGAATTAATATGATTAATTAAGAAGAGTAGAGTAGACGTTTTTTAAAGTATCAACTCTTTTTGGTCATTTCATTTAATAAATGACATACTATGAATATGTTTCTAATTTTTAATATTTAAATAAATCGGAGCAAAACTAACAATTGATTTTTCTGGGTCTTACACAATATTTATTATTTACATAATTCTATATACTTTGTTTTAGGAAGACCAGATTTCAAGAATGCATTTAATGATGTATATTTAGTTAAATATATAATGCACTGAGTAATTATGTGACTTTCGGGTTTCATAAAAACACATCTGTTAAAAAGAATTTTACTTATTAGTGTATATATATCGTACGCTGTAATTCAGAGGTCAAACGCAGGATTGTTTTGGACTTCATGGAGGAGCAACTCAGTTCAATGGAGATAAGTTCAATGATTTTTATAAAACAAAAATGCCTTTCTACGCCTTTGGTGTAAGCATTGTCTATTGTTATCTCACCAAAGTGGGAAGAGTAATGTTTGCATCCGGGTATAAAGTAAAGATATAACTACTGCCTCCCTCTCTTTCATTATAAAGGTCATTCTCTTTATAAAATGACATAAAAGTCGATGGTGCAAGGTGGTTGGATGATTTTGAATGTGAGCTTAATTGAATGGGACAAAAATAATCAGGTCAAAAGCAAACAACCTTACATCAAATGGTTTATTATTTATATAATTCTATATAACTGGAATTTAAACTATAGGACATACTTATAGCATTTAATGATGTAAGTATTAACTCAAATGCTGTAATAACTGACTGAAGTATATATGTGACTTTTGGGTTTCATAAAAAACACACCTCAAATGTTAAAAAGATTTTTACTTATTAGTGTATATATATCGTACGCTGTAATTACAAGTGGACAAACGCAGGATAAGAAATGGAACTTCGGGCTTCATGGAGGCGCAACGCAATTCAATGGCGATAAGTTCAATGATTTTTATAAGACAAAAATGCCTTTCTATGCCTTTGGCGGCTTGTCTGTTTCCAGGTATCTGACCAATCATCTTGATGTCAGCTTTATGGCCACAAAGGGTAAAGTTGGATTCAAGTCAGACTCGGGTAGAAGTAGTACAGATATAACTACTGCCTCCCTGAATTTCAGGTTTAATATTCTAGGACCTATGTCGCCGGTTAGGCCCTATGTATTCGTTGGGGCAGGTGCTATTCTCTTTGATAAGAACCTGGATATAAAAAAGGATAAGATTGATTATGCTGCGCCTTCTTTTGGTGGTGGATTCAATTTTAGATTAGGGCCATCAGTGATGTTAAATCTGCAAGAGACATTTATGTATTCTACAGGGGATAAGAGAGATGGTGTTATTGCAGGTAGTAATGATGCCTATCTGTTTCATTCAGCCGGATTGACTTTCAATTTCGGTAAGAAAAAGGATGCTGATAAAGATGGTGTTGCAGACAGAATGGATAAATGTGCTAATACACCAGCAGGTGTAACAGTTGATAAAATGGGTTGTCCTCTTGATCTTGATAAAGATGGAGTAGCTGATTATATGGATGCTTGTCCTGATGTAGCTGGACTTGAATCATTAAAGGGATGTCCCGATAAAGATGGAGATGGCATTACCGACAAAGAAGATCGTTGCCCGGATGTTGCAGGTACTGTTGCATTAAGAGGATGTCCTGATACCGATGGTGACGGCGTTGCAGATGTTGATGATAAATGTCCAGGAACCAAAGCAGGATACAAAGTTGACACTACAGGATGTACCCTTGATAATGATAAGGATGGTATAATGAATGAAGATGATGCATGTCCTGATGTTGCTGGTACAATGGCACTCAAAGGTTGTCCTGATAAAGATGGGGATGGAATAGGTGATAATGAAGATCGTTGTCCTGATGTTGCAGGTACCATTGCTAATAAAGGATGCCCTGAGATTACAGCAGAAGAGGTAAAGAAGATTACTCAGATAGCCAGTAAGATATTTTTTGAGAACAACAGCGATAAACTTAAGACTGCATCGCTTTACCAGTTAGATGAACTGGTTACGTTATTAAAGAAATACGAAACAGCGAAACTTACCATTGAAGGTTATACAGATGATAAGGGATCAGATGAATTTAATCTGGCCTTATCTCAAAAGAGAACTGAATCGGTTAAGATGTATTTAATTGAAAAAGGCATTGCAGATGCAAGGCTTACAGGTACAGGTATGGGCGAAACGAATCCTGTAGCAGATAATAAAACGAACACTGGAAGGGCTAAGAACAGGAGAGTAGAGTTGAAGACTTCTTACTAATTTTTAAATCTTTTAGTTGTATAAGGTCTCCAACCTTATAAGGTTGGAGACCTTATACAATCAAAACCAGAAAATCCAGATGTTCGATACAATTGCGCCCAGATTATTTGTACCATAAATATTGTTTTTGTAAGTAACTGAGAGTAAAGTAATAAGTCCCGTCAAATGGGGCTTATTTTATTTATATAGAGGTTGTACAAAATCGGTTTTTAAGTATTATCAGTACAGGTTGTATAAGGTTCCAACCTTATAAGGTTGGAGACCTTATACAATCAAAACCAGAAAAATCCAGGTGTTCGATACTATTGCGCCCAGTTTATTTGTGCCATTAATATTGTTTTTGTAAAGAACTGAAAGTAAAGTAATAAGCCCCATCAAATGGGGCTTATTTTATTTATATAAAGGTTGTACAAAATCGGTTTTTTAAGTTTTATCAGTACAGGTTGTATAAGGTCTCCAACCTTATAAGGTTGGAGACCTTATACAACCTATACAACCTCTTACAACCCAATTCCCGCACCGCCAGCACCTTATTACCACCTCCAGCTTTAATACCCTAATATTGTATTCCCTAAAGTTGTAGTATTATGTCTGAAAGCAATTATGAAATAATGATTCAATTGGCAGAGTTGGTATTCGATACTAAATCGAACCCTGACCAGTTGGATGTGGATGAGAAGGTGATTGAAAGACTTTTACGTATTCATCCTTCTACTGTTTCAGAATATGATGATGGGAATGGCCCGGTAGTTTGGATATTAGTGCTACCTACTACATCAGTATTAATGAAGCTATTCCTTAGCAGGGAGATTTCAGAAAAGGAATTGTTTTATACTACCCCAATTGAAGCAAATTTTGACGCTATCTACCTCTGTTCCGCTATGGTGTTGGAAGAATACAGGGGAAAGGGATTGGCCCGTAAAATGACTCTTGAAGCTGTTGAGAATATCAGGAAAGATCATCCAATAAAAGACCTTTTTGTTTGGGCATTCAGTAAAGAAGGAGATGGACTGGCGGAAAGAATTGCGCAGTTGGCATCACTACCTTTATCAAAGCTGGTGGATTGATCCTCATATCAATTTCTTTATGGGAAGCAGGTTACTGCCTTTCTCACTGCAGTTTTCTTAATTCCTCAAACAGCTTTCTTTCCTGATCAGTAAGATTTGTAGGTAGTTTTACTTCATACGTAATATACAGGTCACCGGTTTCACCTTCTTTCTTATAAACAGGAACACCTTTGCCTTTCAGGCGGATGCGGGTTCCATTCTGTGTTTCAGGAGTCACTTTCAATTTCACTTTCCCTTTTAAAGTATCGATGGTTGTTTCTCCTCCTAAAATGGCAGTATATAAATCAATGGGAATGGTTGCTGATAAATCGTTTCCCGTGCGTTTGAAGATAGGATGAGGTGCGATATTGAATGTAAGATATAAATCGCCGGAAGTCCCGCCATTCACTCCAGGTGCCCCATAACCTTTCAACTTTATCACTTGTCCATGTTCAATACCAGCAGGAATAGTAATACGAATGTTTTTTCCATTCACTGTAAGATTCTGCTGATGGGTTTCCATGGCATCGAGTAAGCCAATATGAAGTTCGGAATTATAATCCCTCCCTTTGTATCTTGTCTGTCGGCTTCTTCCTGCATCTCCGAAAATGGATTCAAAGAAAGATGAGAAATCACTATCATCATCTCCTCCATATTCCTGACTGGCAGAGCGTCTGTATTGTGATTGTGACTGGCGTCTTTGTTTTTCAAACTGGTCGGCATGTTCCCAATCCTTTCCATACTGGTCATATTTCTTTCTCTTCTCAGGATCGCTTAATACCTCGTTTGCTTCATTAAGTTGCTGGAATTTTTTATGAGCCTCTTTGTCAGTAGGGTTCAGGTCAGGATGATGCTTCCTGGCCAGCTTCCGATAGGCTTTTTTGATTTCATCTTCGGTAGCTGTCTTTGCGACCCCCAGTACCTTATAATAGTCGATGTATTCCATGCAGCCATTTTAATAGATACCACAAAGGTACGTTTCAGATGGACATATTTGGTATTATTCAGAGTTGCGGGATGTAAGAAAACTTTAAAATATAATACCCCTGAAATCTGATAAGATAACAGGGGTATCGGTTTTCTATACGGCGTTATTTTTTTATTCCGGCGGCATCTAATATTTTCTCCAAAGGACAAAATTTAGTGAAGGATGATTGAAGCAGGTTGACCCCGACAAATACACCGAGGTATAACCAATTAATATTGACATTGAATGCCAGTACAATGCTTGTAAGTACTAATGTTCCGGCAACGGCTCTTACAATTCTTTCTCTCATGGTTTATTTTTTTTTAGATTAGTAACTAGCTTTTTCTACAGGTACAATAAATGCCCTTATCGGAAAGTTGGTTTCACTTTCTTCATTGTATTTCTTTATAAGCGCTAACCCGTTTTCAGCATTCTCTGCTGAAGTGAAACTGAACAGCATGAGTGAATCGAATTTTTCATCACCACTGGCAAACCATTCTTCTAACAGGTTATGCGATTGGTTATCTTTAAATCCAATTACATCAGTAGCGCTGAATACATGAATACTGGCTTGTTTGAAGATCTTTGTCACTTCTTCCTGATATTCCTTCAGGCAGGTTACTATGAAGAATTTCATGTTTTTGTTTTTTATTTTTTAATGGGATATTTTTTGCGCATCATCTTATAATATAATAGGGGCACTACCAATAAAGTGAGGAAAGTGGAAGTAATGGTTCCTCCCATCAGTGAGATGGCTAATCCCTGGAAAATAGGATCAAACAAGATGATGATTGCGCCAAGAGCTACTGCTCCCGCCGTAAGAAGAATTGGAGTCGTTCTTACTGCACCCGCTTCAATGATGGCTTGTTTAAGTGGTACATCTTCCCTTAACCGGATATTGATGAAGTCAATCAACAATACTGAGTTCCTAACCATTACACCTGCAAGGGCAATGAATCCGATCATGGATGTGGCAGTGAAATAGGCACCCAGCATCCAATGTCCTAATACTATACCCACTAATGATAAAGGGATAGCGGCTAACATTACTAAAGGCACTGTGAAATTCTGGAACCAACCTACAATTAAAATATAGATTAGCAGAATCACTATCGCAAATGCAATACCCAGATCCCTGAATACTTCAAAAGTTATTTGCCATTCCCCATCCCATTTTACTGTATAATTATCTTCCAACTCTGGTTGATGAGTGTATTCTTCCGCTAATGAATACCCTTTTGGAATTGTCAGGTTCTTTAGGCTGTCAGAAATATTTGCTATGGCGTAAGAAGGACTCTCAAGGGCTCCCGACATATCTGCCAATACATACACCACTTCTTTTTGATTTTTACGATATATGTTTTGCTCTTTTACTGTCTTTGTAACTGTAACCAGATCTTTTACAGGTACACTATTGCCCTGCATATTGATTATTTTCAAATCGAGCAGGTCGTCGATACTGGTTTTATCTGCATCAGAAAGCTGTAGTTTTATCGAAGTCTGTTTATATGACGCAGGCTCATATACATTACCAACTGGCATGCCAGACAATGCTGCATTGATAGTGGCGGAGATTTGAGCCGATGCTATACCATAGCGCATTGCTTTTTCCTTGTCTACTTCCAATCGATATTCTGGCTGTTCTTCTTCCACCATCCAGTCAACATCCACTACATCGGCAGTTTTATTAAAGATGGATTTTAATTGGCGGCCAATTTTTTTCTGTTCGTTATAATTAGGGCCATATACTTCGGCAACCAATGTTGAAAGCACTGGAGGACCTGGCGGCACTTCTACAATTTTTACATTCGCATTATATTTTTTTGCTATTGCCTGAATAGGTGCCCGCATTTTTTTGGCTATATCATGGCTTTGAATGCTCCGTTCTTTTTTATCAATCAGATTCACCTGGATATCTGCCACATTTTCTCCTCTGCGTAAATCATAATGGCGAACCAGTCCATTGAAGCTGATTGGTGCAGACGTTCCAATATAAGCCTGATAATCTTCTACGAGAGATTGTCCTGCTATAAAGCTTGCTATGTCTTTTGTAACCGCCTGTGTTTTTTCCAAAGTGGTACCTTCCGGCATGTCTATTACCACTTGGAATTCATTTTTATTGTCGAAAGGCAGCATTTTCAAAGCAACAGACTTGGTATAGAAAAGCATCATGGATCCAACAAGTATCACCACAATACTTAGGATGAACGTCCAGCGTTTCCATCTTGTTTCAAGCATTGGATGAATGAAAGCCTTATATATCTTGTAAATACCTGTTTCTTCTAACCTATGTGGCTTCTTCTCTTCATGAGTTCCGGATTTCTTTTCTTTTTCACGAAGGAATATATAACCTAAGTACGGAGTGAGGGTCAATGCAACAACCAAAGACAGCATCATGGCAATGGATGCACCTATCGGCATCGGACTCATATATGGTCCCATCATGCCAGATACGAAGGCCATCGGTAATACCGCCGCTACTACTGTAAATGTGGCAAGGATTGTTGGATTACCCACTTCATTGATGGCATAGATAGCTGCCTGCAAGGGGGGAAGTTTCCTCATCTTGAAGTGCCGGTGCATATTTTCAGCTATAATAATAGAGTCGTCCACTACAATACCTGTAATGAACACCAGCGCAAAAAGTGTGATACGGTTTAAGGTGTAGTCCATGAAGTAATAGCTGAACAGTGTCAATGCAAAGGTTACAGGCACTGAAAGGAATACTACCAATCCACCCCGCCAACCCATGGCTAACATTACGAATAGGGTTACTACCACGATCGATATGAAGAGATGGAATAATAATTCAGCCACTTTGTCTGAAGCAGTTTCACCATAATTCCTGCTTACTGTTAGCTGGACATCAGTAGGAATCAATTCTTTTTTCAGATGATCAACCTTGGCAACAATCTGTTCAGATAGTTTCATTGCATCAGCGCCTTTCTTTTTAGCAACGCTTAATGTAATGGCTGGGTAATTGGATTTGAAAGAATTCAGTTTTGAAGTATCTGCACCACCATATCCGAATAACACATATTGGTTTGATGTTTCTGGCCCTTCTTCTATTTTGGCAACCTGTTTAAGATATACAGGCTGTTGTTGGTTGATACCAACAATCAGGTTAGCAACATCATCTGCTGTATTTAAAAAATTACCGGTTTCAACTGAAAAACTCGTGTCTTGTTGTAAAAGGTTGCCCGCCTGTACTTGGGTATTACTACCTTGTATCTGTTTGCTGATAGAAAGAAAATCTACATGGTTTTCAGCCATCTTGTTTTTATCTACCAGCACTTTCACTTCGCGACTTCTTCCTCCTATTATATTGATGTCAGAAACATCCGGTATTTTTTTTACTTCGTTTGTGAGTACCTGGCCTATTTGTTTTAGTTGATAATCGTCATATTTGTCACTCCAAAGTGTTAGCCCAAGCACTGGTACATCATCAATAGCTCTTGTTTTTATTAATGGAGGGGTAATGCCTTGTGGCATCTTATCCATATTCTTCATCAATTCGCTGTACAATTTCACCAATGACCGCTCAACGTCTTCACCAACCTTAAACTGAACAATCAGCATCACCTGACCTTTCATGGAAGTGGAATAAACATATTCTACTCCTTTAATATTGGAGATTATTTTTTCAAGTGGAGCGGCTACTTTTGTTTCAACATCTTTAGGAGATGTGCCCGGATAACCAATGAAGATATCTGCCATTGGCACTTTTATCTGCGGCTCTTCTTCACGGGGTATCAAAAAAGTGCTATAACCACCAATAAGCAGAAAGGCTATCATCAGCAGTATCGTTAATTTAGACTGCAAGAATCCTTTTGCAATATTTCCTGAGAAACCATTTTTCATTTTTCTGAATTAATTCGTTTAAAATCCTAACCCTAGAAATTGTCAGGTCTTTATTTTATTTTTACGGGTACTCCGTTATACAGATTGCCTTCTGCTGTTACTACAAACTGTTCTGTTTTTTCCAGACCGCTTAATACTTCTACCTGATCGCCATAGGTTTTACCAAGGCGTACCCAACGCAACAGAGCTGTGTTGTTGCTTCCTACTGTATAAAGACCTGTGAGTTGTTCCTTATGTTCGATACTTGAAATGGGTACAAGAATTTTGTTGTTCTCCATATTATTTGCTTCTGATTGCTTTAAGTTGATAGAAACAGTAGCATACATACCAGCATACAATCCTTTTTTTGCTTCCTCTGGTATGCTTACTTTAATGATGTATTGCCCGCCAGTATATTGGGATGAAGGATTTATTTGTGATATGGTTCCTTTGAATGTTTTATCCATTGATTTTATAGATACCAGGACTTCTGTATTGACAAGAATTTGGTTGATACTATTTTCCGGAACGGAAGCGCTTACCTGGTAGGTGCCGGTTTGCTCCAGAGTAACAATTGGCATTCCGGGATTTGCCATACTTCCTGCATCAGCTAGTTTCTGGGTTATGATTCCTGAAAAAGGAGCAGTAAGAGTAGTATATCCCAGACTTGCACTTACTTCATTGCGCATTTGCTTGGCAGCTTCCAATCTTGCTTGTGCAGAATGTAATTGGAGAGTGGCATTATCCAGTTCTTTAGCTGTAGCACTTTGTTGTTTATATAGAATAGTGAACCGGTCATAATCTTTTTGAGCACTGGTTACAGCTGCTTGTGCTTCAGTAATCATTGCATCTGTTTGAGCTCTTTTTGCCAGTATATCCTGATTGCTGATAGTGGCAATTACTTGTCCCTTGCTTACCCGGTCACCAACTTTAACTTTCAACATAGTGATATATCCCATTATCCTTGTACTGATATTGGCTGTTTGGGAGGCTTCGACTTGTCCGCTTACGGATATCCCTTGCTGGTTACTTCCAGCGGGAGAGGCAACAGATACTACAATAGGTGTATCCTTGTTTACGGCAGTTTCTTCTTTTTTATCGGAACTGCAGGAACTAGCTGAGATTAATGTGAATCCTATCAGAAGAAAAGATGTGTTTCTAAAATTGATCTTTATGCTCATTGTTATATTTTTTACTTGGTAGTTGATGTTGTTAAGAATTGTATATAGGCTTTTGTAACATTTGCATTGAATGCAGCCTGGGCCAATTTGAATTTCAATTGAGAAACCTGGTTGGTGGCAAGTAATACATCTGTTGTGTTTACTAATCCCTGGCGATATCTGTTTTGTAATATTTGTAAAGCCTCTGTTGCTTGTTCTATAGAAAGCTGCAATTGTTTTATTTCAAAACTGGCATCTTGCAGGTCACGAGTTGCCTTGTTTACTTCCAACTGGCTTTGCTCTTTCATTTGAGCCAGTTGTTCAGTCATTTTAGTGCGCTCGAGAGACTGTGTGGCAATACTGTTTTTGGTGCTATTGCCTTTGAATATGTCCCATGCTAACTGTATTCCGGCAAAGTATGATTTGGCACCAAATCCGAACATCCTGTTATCGTTAAATTGATAAGATCCAAAAGCATTTAGCTTTGGATATCTGCTTGTCTTGGCAGATTGAATCATTAAGTTAGATGCTTCTATTGCTTTCTGCATCGCTTCAAAATCGGATCTCGATGCACCAATTACTGGAGTAATGCTATTGTTTGACTTGTTCAATTCTGCAGGGATATCCACTTTGTAGCGGATACCTTGTGGCTGTCCCATCAATAGACTCAGATAATCAGAAGCATTTTGTATGTTATTGTTGGCTTTCGACAGATTACTTTCAACAGTTATCTTTTGAACATGTGCATTCAATACATCAGATTTTTGGATGAATCCCTGATTGAATTGATTGTTAGTGAAATTGTATACTGATTCTGTAGTTTGCAATGCTTCTGTTAACACTTTAACTGCTTCATACGCTAATTGTAGTTGCAGATAAGCCTTTTCTACTTCAAATGACAGATACTCTTTGGTACGTTGTGTTTTTTGTAAGTATAGTTCTGTTTGTTTGGAAGCTGCTCTTCTTTTATAGAGCATTTCCATATTCAGCAAGGGCTGTTGTACATCCAGTTTTGTAGAGAAATCACTTGTTTGCCCAGGTTTATTTAACAGGGCAGGGTTGAAATCGCTCTGTGTAATGGATTTCTGTTGGAGCTTAAAACCGAAAGCATTGAGAGGGTTATCTGTTGTAAACGCGGTGTAAGAAATTCCAACCTGTGGCAGAAAGATGGCTTCTGTTTGTTTGTAATTAGAAGCAGCGATCGATTCATCCAGTTTGGCAAGTTGAAGGGTCTTATTATTATTTAATGTTGCCGTAATTGCTTCAGAAAGACTTATATGCTTGCTGCTGTCTTGTGCGGAAACACTAATAGGTACATTGCTTAAAAGTAGTAAGACCGTAAAGGCACTGAAAACATTCTTATTTCTTCTTCTCATTAACGTAAGATTTGCGGCAAAACTAACCGCGGGCATCTTTCTGGTCTGTAACATATGTTACGAAGAAGATAACTGTATTTGGGATTAACTATTTCAGTTTGTAGTTATTGAATAATCACCACAGTACTTGGTAATTTTTAATGACAGAACGTGATAAATGTTACATAGTTCTTACTATGTTAACTGCATTAGTTTTATAGTGGAGTATAAGTAATTAATAAGTCGTTAATGAAATATCAAGCCTATTTCAACTTCAATCTGTTTATAAGTATTAAATTGAAAGGCTTATTCAAACAGACGGGCAAAGTGATTTTCGAGGTGATTCCGCATACCATTCCTGAACTGTTCCGGTGTTCCTGATTCAAGAATCTGTACCAGTTCCTTATGCGAAACGAACATCTTAAGCATGGGTTGTTTTTTCAAGAGCCCACTGTTATGTACATAGTCGAAAACCGGTAAGAGCATCTTTTGGAATTTCTTCATGGTTTCATTGCCTGTTATTTCATACAGTTTACCATGAAAGGCTATCTCATGTTCTATATTGAAAAGGTGGAACTGTGTAGCAGGAGGCTCATTACTTACAATATCTTTCAGTTCCTCTATATCTTCTTTAGTAATTCTATTGAAAAGCAGATCCGCCATTCCTATTTCCAATACCAGCCTGATTTCGAATATCTCTTTCAGGGTTTCCTGGTCAAGGATATGAGGATTCATACTCTTACTCATGATACCGAAAAGGTCGGGACTGGTAATTACTGCCCCTTTTTTCTTCTTCGATTCTATAAGACCCATCATGCGTAAACGAAGTAAGGCTTCGCGAACTACCGTCCTGCTTACCCCCAAAAGTCCGGCTAATTCAATTTCTTTTGGAATAGGGTCTCCCAATTTCAATTTCCGCTGCTGGAGCAATTCCACAAGGTTAGCCTCTACCTTGTCCACTAATGAACTGGTATCCACTGATTTAAGACTGTCCTTGAATTTTGAAAAGCTCATAATTTAAACGTGCTAAAATGGTAAAGACCCGGCAATTTACTTAAAATAAGGCTACCGGAACCTCCTCTGTATTACCCATTCTACGCTACCGATTGCCCTATTTTTTAAAAAAATACTTGTCAATTCAAAAATAATCATATTTTTATTATGTCATACATAATACAAAAAATAATCAAAACTGCTTATTATGAATCCTGTTAGACTGA
Organism: Chitinophagaceae bacterium; assembly: GCA_044220885.1. Classification (GTDB taxonomy): domain Bacteria; phylum Bacteroidota; class Bacteroidia; order Chitinophagales; family Chitinophagaceae; genus Endoryza. The sequence goes on along the minus strand of JBGAQE010000044.1, from coordinate 7,016 downwards.
AAGTATGGCTATTTATTGCTTGCTTTCTCGCGTCCACAGCCTCCTGGTCGCAAGCACGAAAAATTTCCGGTAGAGTGGTATCGGAAGAGGATAATAAACCGCTATCCGGGGTGAATATCCTATTAAAGGGAAAGACAATTGGAACTCAAACGTCACCTACAGGTGATTTTACCATTGATGCCAGTAGCGGAGATATTCTGGTCTTTTCCTTTGTCGGTTATGGATCGCAGGAAGTTACGGTAGGCAGTTCTTCTTCAATATCTGTCACCCTTAAACCCGACGCTGCAAAATTGGGTGAAGTGGTAGTTGTTGGTTATGGTACACAATCCCGTCGCACAGTAACCAGTTCCATCGGAAAATTAAATACGGAAGTGTTAGCGAATGCACCTCGTAGTAACGTAGGTACTGCCTTACAGGGTACGTTAGCAGGATTACGAGTGATCAATACATCCGGTACACCAGGAGCCTCACCCAGTATCATATTACGCGGTGGTGCCTCTATCAATAACCCATCGGCACCGCTTGTTGTAGTTGATGGAATTCAACGTTCTTTCAATGATATAGCAGCAGAAGATATTGCATCCATTGAAATTTTGAAAGATGCTGCTTCTACAGCCATCTATGGTGCAAGGGCTAACAATGGTGTGATACTTATAACAACCAAACAAGGCAAATCTGGAACAGCACAGATATCTTATAAGTTCACAGCCGGATTCAATAAGAGGAGAGATGGCTATAATTATCTTAACGCGCGAGACTATATATATTATAACCGCTTAGGAAACCTGAACTCTGCTGTTACCTTAGGTACGGTGGAAACAAGAAGGGGTTATGGTATTGTGAATACTGTTGCTGACAGGGCATTATTTGACATCAGAAGATATGATGCCACTACCGCCAATTTACTCAATCAGGGTTGGGATACAGTTACCGACCCATATGGAGGAAGCATCATTTTCAAGGATCATGGTAGCGAAATCGAAAACCTTGTATTCCGAAATACACATACCGACGATCATTATATAAGCGTAAACGGTGGAAATGACAGAGGAAAGTATTTTGCCAGTTTCGATTATTATAAGGAAGATGGTGTAATTGTGGGTTCCGACTATAAGCGCTATTCAGGTAATATTAACGGATCATATAAAGTGAAACCAAATATTGAGGTTTCTACTGCTGCTACATTCTCCACTTCTACACAATTTGGTGCATTAGGTGGTGAAGTGAACACTTTGTACAGGAATCTTGCGGTATGGCCTACCATGAACCCCTGGCTCGATTCAGCTAAAACCATTCCGAATCCAGGTAATGGTATAACCGATGGTAACCCCATTTACTGGTTGAATAAAACAGCCAGAACCAATGAGGTAAACCGATTCACTGTAAATGCCTCTGTTAAGTATGATATCATTCCTGGTTTATACATAAAAGCTACCGGAAACGTATACTTGTTAGAGTCTTTGAATGAGTCGTTTACAAAAGCCACGCAGACTTATGCAGGACTTTATACTACTCCTCAAACATTCAATACTTCCCGTCCGGCCACATTATCGTTCGGACGCTCTGTTCAGAAACAATTCAATGCGATCATCAATTACACAAAATCTATTGCTGACAGGCATAATATAAACCTGATGTGGGGTGCAGAGAACCTCACCAACAAAGCCTTGAGTACACAGGTTGCAGGTACTAACGCACCTACTGATGATATTCCTACAGTAAACGCTTCAACTGTGTTTGCACCAGGAAGTAATTTCAGTAGTAAATCTGAGTACACTATCATCTCGCATTTTGGAAGGGTCAATTACGATTATGATCAACGCTTCCTACTTACAATGGTATACCGTGTAGATGGTATTTCAAGATTCGCAAAAGAAAACCGGGCTGCTTTCTTCCCTGGTATGTCTGCAGGTTGGAATATGCATCGTGAAAACTTTTTTGAGAAGAGTGGGATTTCAAATATAATCTCCACATTCAAACCACGTATCAGTTATGGCTCTAATGGAAATGCTGATGTGGTTGGAAACTATGAAGTACAAGGTGTATATGGATCTCAGGGTAACTATAATGGAAGTCTTGGTTTCCTTAATACAGGAATCATCAATAGTAGTTTGCGTTGGGAGAAGAGTACAATGACCGATTTCGGTTTGGATATCGGTTTCCTGAAGAACAGGGTTACTTTGATCTTTGATTATTTTGACAGAAGGAATAAGGACTTGTTACAAAGTCTTCAATTGCCGGGTTATTTAGGATTCAGCAGTTTAACTACCAACCTTGGTCAATTACAGAATAAAGGAGTTGAATTTACAGTGAATGTAAATATCCTGAAGAGACCGAATGGTTTAACATGGGATATGAATGGTAACATTTCATTCGTGAACAATAAGATCCTCAAATTACCTTTCAATGGTAATGAATTCAACAGGGTGGGTGGATTGCAGGTTTATGATCCGAAGCAAGGTAAAGTTGTTTGGGTTGGTGGATTGCAGGAAGGCCAGCCTTTGGGAGCTATATATGGCTACCAGCAGGTTTCGATTTTCCAGAATGATGCAGAAATAGCGAAAGTAGCAAATAACAGAAGAGATCTTATTGCGCAAATAAGCGGTCCTGGTATCACATACGGAACTGGTAAAATCGCTCCCGGAGATGTGAATTGGCTGGATGTAGATAAGAACGACACAATCGATACAAGAGACCAGGTATATCTTGGTAATATCAATCCAAAAGTGACTGGTGGTTTTGCATCAACACTTTCTTTCAAAGGACTTTCCCTTTTTGCCCGTTTCGATTATGCATTGGGTCATACAATCTATAATGATCTTGTTGCAAGAACACTGGGTAATTACCAGGGTACTTTTAACTATATCGACTGGCAGAAGAAGGGATTTTCTGGTGATAATAGTATGAGCGATATTCCAAAAGTATACTTCGCCGATCAGGTAGCTGCACCTGCTGGAAAGAAAAACTATACCAGAGGTAATAATGCCAACTCCGTGTTGAATGGCAATAACTCACGCTTCTATGAAAAAGGAGATTACCTGGCTTGCCGTGAAATTACCCTTTCATATGATATCGCTAAATCCTTATTGGAAAGAACAAGAGTGATTTCATCTGCAAGAGTTTACATAAATGCCAACAATATTTTTTATGTAACCAAATTCAGCGGACAATCACCTGAGCCATCCTTAAACAATGGTGTGTATGCGGGTACGTATCCAACACCAAAATCAGTGGTTCTCGGTGTACAGGTTAATTTCTAAACTGCAAAAAAATGAATGGTATGAAAAAGAATATTCTAAAACTTATAATAATGGTATTGGCAATGACAGCTGCCAGTTCCTGTTCCGATAAATTAGACCTGTCGCCAATAAGTAGTATCAGTGATGCCAACTATTGGCGTACGGCCGATCAGTTTGATGCTTTTGTATCGGGATTACATGCAAGATTCCGTGCGCATACTTCTGCCTTCCAGACCTTAGGTGAAATGCGCGCCGATATATTCGGCACTGAACCAGGGTTTCCAAACTATCCGGGTACATTTACCGGAGAAGCCACTCAAGGTGTAGAAAGATTATGGTTACAAAATCTTGATTTGGACAACCCTGGTGTAAGTGGCTTCGGAGGTTTCTATTCCAATATAGTACAGTTAAACCTTCTAATAGAGAAATTGAACAGCACTACGGTAGTTACAACTGCAAATAAGAACTATTATCTCGGGATAGCTTATGGAATGCGTGCTTATTATTATTTCCAATTAACGCGCGCATGGGGTGATGTTGTTATACAAACAGATCCGGTAGTATCTATTGATATTGCTAATCTGGCGAAAGCAGCTTCATCATCTGCCGAAGTGATGACATTGATAAAATCAGATATTGATAAATCCCTTACCAGTTACGGTTCAGATTACAGCTTCAAGAATACAAAGTCTTTTTGGAGTAAAGCAGCGAGTTTAATGTTGAAAGCTGAAGTGAATCTTTGGACTAGTTATCGTGGAGGAACTACGGCTGATGCCACTACAGCATTAAACGCATTGACAGAAATTCAAACCAATATTCCATCCCTAACTTTGATGACAGGGTTTGCTACAGTGTTCGCCACCAACAACAGGGGAAATAATGAAATCATATTTGCAAGCAGAAACTTGTTGAATGAAGCGAGCATACCATTTATAACAGGTTCTTTTGTTCCTCAGTCTTCCTTGTTAGCTAATTTCCATGATTCAGTGGGAGCGAGACAGTTCAGTGTAGCTACTGATAACTGGGGTGGATTGTTGAGAGCACCAGTAAGAGTATCAACTTTCCGTAAGTTCAATGATAAGGATAGCAGGAAATGGGCTTCCATCCAACCTGCTTATTCAAGACCATCACCCGGGGTATATGTATTGGCGGGTTGTTTTGCCAGTAAATATCAGGGTGAGCAGAATGCAGGTTCAAGAGTATATTCAAACGACTTCCCGATTTATCGTTATGCAGACCTGTTATTGATGAAGGCAGAGGCCAAGATTATACTTGGACAGGATCCGGCTACAGAATTCAATTTGGTTCGTGCCAGAGCATTTGGTGCAAACTATGTAGCTGGAACAATTGGTTATCCAAACCAGGCTATTGATGCAACACCAGCAAATGCCTTATTACAGGAAAGACTTTTTGAATTTGTTTTTGAGGGAAAAAGATGGCATGATATAAGACGCCTTGGTAACAGTTTCGTTTTTGCAAACAGTACTGTTTTACCTGGTGAGGCATACAAAGTTTTATGGCCCATTGACCGGAATTCCTGGACTAATAACCGGTCACTGGTACAAACACCTGGATATCCTCCGTTTTAAATCCGAATCCCATTAAAAAGGTATGGCAACCGGGAGAAAGTTAGCTCCCGGTTGTATATTCCTTTAATTTTATGTTGGATATAAACTCAGACGATGAAAAGTAAACATATTGAAGGGCTGATAGCAGCTCCGTTCACTCCAATGCATTCAACTGGTTCTTTGAACCTCGGTATTATTCCGGACTATTATCAGATGCTAAAATCGAATGGTGTTAAAGGAGCTTTTATTTGTGGATCTACAGGTGAAGGAGTGTCGCTAACACAATCTGAAAAGAAAGCAGTAGCTATTGCATGGGCAGAAGTGGCGGGTAATGATTCTGATTTCATGCTCATGACTTTATTAGGGGGTACTTCCATAGCGGATTGCAAAGAATTGGCGCTGCATGCCCAGTCCATCGGATTGGATGCTATTTCATTTACCGCCCCTTTTTATTTTAAGCCTGCTGATGTAAAACAATTGGCAAACTGCTGTATTGAAGTGGCATCGGTTGTTCCTGATATGCCTTTCTATTACTATCATATTCCTGTATTGACAGGAGTGAATTTTCAGATGATAGACTTACTGAAAGAGCTTCATGGAAAGTTGCCCAATTTTACAGGAATTAAATACACTCATGAAGATTTCATGGATTTCCTTTCCTGTTTACATTTTGCAGATGGAAAGTATGATATGCTTTGGGGTAGAGATGAGAATATGTTGCCTGCATTATCGCTGGGAACAAAGGGCGCAGTAGGTAGCACATATAATTATGCAGCTCCTTTATATAATGATATGATTAAAGCTTTCAACAGAGGTGATTTAAAAGAAGCCCAACAGTTGCAACAGCAATCAATCGATATGATTCGTTTATTAGGGAAGTATGGGGGGATAGCAACAGGAAAAGCTTTTATGAAAATTATTGGGCTTGATTGTGGCGAATTTCGTTTGCCGGTAAAAAATATGACGGATAATGACTTTACCGCATTCCAAAAAGATACGGAGCTGATAAATTTCAGTACCTTCTCTTCCAGCAGGCGAAGCCCTTCTTTAATAGGATGACCCGATTTCTAACCATTTTTCTTTTCTTAACCATGTTTTTACTTTCAAAAGCATCGGCTCAAAAGCCTATTGCCTTATCGTGGAAGCTGGAAGCAAATCTTCCTTCGGAAGATAATATGCATTTGGGGTTAGGAGTCGCCGGTCCTGTTACAGGGTATTCTAACAACGTATTGATAATTGCTGGCGGTGCCAATTTCCCCGATAGCCTTCCCTGGAAAGGTGGCAAAAAGAAGTATTATAATAAGGTATATGTTTTTAAGAAAATGTCTGCTAAGCTCAAAAATTTCACCACTTCTATTCAGCTTCCTTTTAATATAGCTTATCCTGCAAATTGCACTACTGAAAAAGGCATTGTTTATGCAGGAGGAGAAAATGAATCAGGATTAAGCAAGAAAGTGTTTTTATTGAATTGGAATGAATCTAAAGGACAGCTCGCTATAACGAATTTACCAGATCTACCAGAAGCTATCACGAACGCTTCGTCCGATTGTATAGGAGACATTATATATGTTGCTGGTGGAGAAACAACATCAGGCGTTTCAAGAAAGCTCTATTCACTGGATCTAAATAAAGTTGAAAAGGGCTGGCAAACACTTGCTGATTTACCGACTCCTGTATCACATTCGGTATTAATTGCCTTGAATAAAACCGGCAAGAATATGCTTTATATTGCCGGTGGCAGGTGTAAACAGGCTAACGGCATAAGTGATATTTATGATCAATTGTTTATTTATGATGTAAGCAGTAATAGTTGGACCCGGGGAAAATCACTCCCATATGCTATCTGCGCCGGAACCGGAACTGCTGTGGCAGGAAAAGGTATAATTGTTTTTGGCGGAGATAGGGGAGAAGTATTCCATAAAGTTGAAATGCTGAATGCATTGCTTCAAAAAGATGTACCTGAAGATGAAAAGAAAAAAATAATAGAAGAAAAAAATAAGCTCTTGTCTGCCCATCCAGGATTCAGTAAGGAAATATTGTTTTATGATTTCTCAAAAGATGTATGGAGCAGGATAGGAAACATTCCGTTTAAAACACCTGTAACAACTACTGCAGTTGCATGTAATGATATTGTGTTCATTCCATCAGGTGAAATAAGAGCAGGGGTCAGGACGCCTGCTATTTTATCAGTTAAGTTATCTGCCAAAAG
>JBGAQE010000043.1:0-22988 GCA_044220885.1 Chitinophagaceae bacterium | reverse complement strand
GGATACCATTCAGCTCCCCGCCTCTCAACAGCACTTCTCCCAATACGGAGAGATCATAGGCATTACTGAATAATCCGGCATGGCCAGCTACACCACCAAACAAAGCAGCTCCCGGATCATGAACATCGCCATGCAGTAATTGCTGACGGAAACCCAACTCTTCTTCAGTTGGCGCTATATAATTTAATGGGAAACGTTCCCTTGGACGGAAACCCGTGCTTCCCATATTCAACTTATCATAAAACTCTTCTTTCACATATCTCTCGAGCGGTCGGCCTGAAACGGCTTTCACTATCATCCCTAAAAAGATGAAATCATTGTCGCTATACAAATACTTTCCAGGCTCTTTCACTTCACTTTGTAATATGCGGGTACGAATGGTATCAATAAAATCGTTCCGCAGATACATATTCTCCGCTACCCTAACGCGATGTATTGAATCGGAGCGATAAGAATAGTAGTTGTACAAAGGAATATTGGCTAAAGCTGTATCTACTGTCTCTCTGTAAAATGGTATGTAGGCTTTAAGTCCGGCCTGATGCAAGATCACATCCCATAACTTGATATCTGCCTTATTAGAACCTCTCACCCATGGCAAATAATCACCTAAGGTTTTTTGAAGATCTATCTTGCCTTCATCATACAATTTCATCACAGAAACTGTAGTAGCCATAATCTTGGTAACGGATGCGAGATCGTAGATGGTTTCAGGGTAAACGGCTTCTGTACTATCATAAGTGAGAAAGCCGAACGATTTCTCATATGCAATCTTTCCGTCTTTGGCCACTAATACCACTGCCCCCGGAATAGCCCTTTTCGCAATAGCATCGGTAACTATCGAATCAATTTGCCTAAGCTTGTTCGTATTAAAACCAAGATCAGCGGCAGGCGCTCTTTCCATCATACGTTGAGCCATAATACCATCGCCGAATTTAAAAGACTCGCAAACTGTAACAGGTAATTTACCTTTTGCCAACACCCTTCCATATAAAATATCAGCCGCAGTGGCCTGTGTAATGGCATCGTCTTCATAACAAGCTACCAGCACATTACTGTTGCAATAGTTCTTTATTACATAAGGGTTACCAAACACAAATGTGATAGTATGCTGTTGCTGTTGTAATTGCTGTACCAGGTATTGAGCCGCCTCAGATATACCGAAATTGTTTGCAGGCCGGCGATTATAATTATGCAACCCAATTATTACAGCATCATATTGCGACTTAAGATAGTTAAGCAACAGACTTGCTTTCTCGAGTGGCTGCTTATAATCGAAATAATACACCTGAGCATCAAAATCATTGCGCACCTGGCGGGTCATCTCATTATCCTTCGTAAGTCCGATTCCCACATATGCAATCTTTCTCCCTTTTCTTAAAGGGAAAATTGCGGGATCATTACTTCTTAACAATGTGATGGCGTTTTCAGCTATCAACCTTGTTGTAGTTGCAATATCCTTATTGAGATCGCTTGTAATATGATATGGATTAATTGGAGTCCAATTCGCTAAGCCTGCTTTATATTTTGCAGCAAGTATACGTTTCACTCTTTCATCGATATCGTCCCACTTCAGCTTTCTTTTCTTCAATGCCTTTTTTATCAGGGCAATACTTCCAGGAATATCTGCAGGTAAACACAACATGTCATTTCCTGCTAATACTGCCTGAAGCGAAATTTCTCCACCAGGGAAAAACTTTGTCACTCCCTTCATCTCCAACGCATCGGTAAATGTCAAGCCTTTAAAACCTAATTCCTTTCTCAACAAGGCGGTTATATTCTTATAGGAAATAGAAGTTGGCATATTAGCCGTGTTATCTATTGCCGGAACAGATAAATGAGCCGACATCATTCCATCAATACCTGCATTGATAGCTTCGCGGAAAGGATATAATTCCAATGAATCGAGTTGTGCCCGGGTTTTGTTAATTACAGGTAAATCAAGATGCGAATCAACAGATACATCCCCATGTCCGGGGAAATGTTTGGCAACTGTAAGTATCCCTTCATCCTGCATGCCCTTCATATATCGTATACCCCAAGCCGATACCTTGTATTTATCTTCCCCAAAAGAACGGTCATTTATCACTGGGTTATCAGGATTGTTATTGATATCCATCACAGGAGCATAGTTCACCTGGATACCCATTCTGTTACATTGTTGCCCTACTACCCTTCCATACTGATAAACAATAGAACCATCCTGAACAGCACCAACCATCATGGGTCTTGGCAGGGGGGCCACACTATCCATGCGCATCCCGAGTCCCCATTCCCCATCGATGGTTACTAATAACGGCGTTTTTGATAACTGCTGGAAATTATTGATCCGCTGTGTCTGCTGTTGTGGTCCACCCTGAAAAAGGCAGATACCACCCACCTTATATTTAAGGATAGCTTCTTCCACTTCTTTATCGTAAAAAGTAGCAATGGGCGAAGGGGCTACAGCCGGACCCGAACTGCGTACAATAAAAAGTTGAGCTATCTTATCGTCCTTGCTCAGGGTTTTAAAAACACTGTCTACCCAGGCTGTTGCATCGAGATTTGAACGGTGCTGGGAGTAACTCCCAAAAGCGATACAACTAAAAATTAAAAAAAGGAGGCTTCTCTTCATACAATCAAATGGGGCTTACGATTATTCAATGTAAATTTGCCGCCCGGCTGTTTTGGGAAAATCCCTGCAAAAGCCTCTCAGGGCTTGTGTATCAAGCATCCGGACAAAAAATTCAGGACTTCAAATTACGATAAATTGGCCGACAGCATTCAATTATTACCTGATAATATCGCCAACCAGATAGCAGCTGGTGAGGTGATACAGCGCCCTGCAAGTGCTGTAAAGGAATTATTGGAGAATGCTGTAGACGCTGGGGCTACTGAAATTAAGTTGCTTATCAATGATGCCGGCAAATCACTTATTCAGGTGATTGATAACGGAAAGGGAATGAGCGATACCGATGCCCGAATGTGTTTTGAAAGACATGCCACTTCCAAGATCTCGAACATAGAAGACCTTTTCAGAATCAAGACAATGGGGTTCAGGGGTGAAGCCTTAGCTTCTATTGCAGCCGTTGCCCAGGTGGAATTAAAGACCAAGACTGAAGAGGCAGAAATGGGGGTGTATATAGAAATCGAAAACAGTCAGGTATTAAAGCAGGAACCTATTGCCACCGTAAGGGGTACCAGCATTGCCATGAAGAATCTTTTCTTCAATATCCCTGCCCGAAGAAATTTCCTGAAAAGCAATGCTGCCGAAATGCGTCATATTGTTGACGAGTTCATAAGGGTATCAATGGCTTTTCCTGAAATACTATTTACGCTAACCAGCAACGGACAACAAGTATTTCATTTAGAGAAAGGAACACTTAAACAAAGGATAGTACAGATTTTAGGGTCTCAATACAATGCCCGATTGGTAACTGTTCAGGAAAAGACCGACTACCTCAATATCTATGGATTTGTTGGAAAGCCGGAAACGGCTAAGAAAACAAGAGGGGATCAGTACTTCTTTGTAAATAATCGCTTCATAAAAAGTCCTTACCTGCATCATGCCCTGATGAATGCCTATCAGGACCTGATTGCCAGTGATAGTTTTCCATTATATGTTCTTTTCATTGATCTTGATCCGGCACAATTGGATATCAATGTGCATCCAACCAAGCAGGAGATTAAGTTTGAAGATGAAAAGATCGTTTATGCCTTTGTTCAATCTGCAGTAAAACATGCATTGGCTCAATTCAGTGTAACGCCAACATTAGAATTCGATCTTGATCCAACCATCCAACAGCTGGATGCAGTTACAAAGCCTTTTACAGAGGATAAGCAAGCTGCGGCACAATCATCAGACATATTCCGCAATTTCACGCAGAGACACCAGGCACATACTGTTTCATCTGGAGGAAGAGAATCCAGCGGTTTCGGATCAGGAAGTACCGGCCAACCTTTTGAATCACTGATAGACAGATTAAAAAGAGAAGAAGCAAGCAGCGGTAGCTCTTATGACTTACCGATACAGCAAAGAATGGATTTGATGGTAGACGCTGATGCCAGCTTCACACAGTTACACAATAGCTATATAGTTGTACCTACTAACAGAGGCTTCATTTTGGTGAACCAACAACTGGCGCACGAAAGAATCCTGTACGAAAGATTCACTGCTTCAGCACAAGGGAAGAAGATTGCAGCGCAACAAAGTCTTTTCCCTGTAACACTTACACTTTCTACCGCTGATGCTGTATTGTTAGAAGAATTAAGACCCGACCTTAATGATCTTGGCTATCTGGTAGAACCTTTTGGTCCAGGTTCTTTTGTTATACAAGGAACACCAGCTGATTTGGCTCCAGGGTATGAAAAACAGACAATAGAAAATTTACTGGAACAATACAAGCATTTCAGCAGTGAACTGAAATTCTCCAGAAGAGAAAAAATCACCCGCTCCCTCGCCTTACAACAATCTGTAAAAGCAGGCACTTCTTTAGGTCAAAAAGAAATGCAATCGTTGGTAGAAGAATTGTTCCAGTGCTCGCAACCAAATATGACTGCGAATGGCAGTCCTACATACATCGAGTTCAAGAAAGATTATCTGGAGAAATTATTCACCCGCTAATTACTTCAGGTTCTGTGTTATGGAATTAGAAGTTGCTGCCATTTTCTTCAGCATATTACTCAATGTCTCCATGAATTTTGAACGACGATCCATCATCATCTGTAATCGCATTGCTGTTGTTTCAGACATTTCAGTCATTGAATCCAGCTTGTCTTTTAATTCTCCCTGTTGTTTTTGCAAGGCTTCGAGTTCTTTTTGTAATTGCAATTGTCTTTCCTGAAGATTAGTCATATGAGATTCCAGGTCATTCATCCTTGAAACTACATCCAGTTCACTGTTTTTTGCTACGGCAACTATTTTGAGCTTCTGAAGTTGCTGGATATTCGACTTCGTTACAGGAACACGTTGTTGCGAGAAAGTATTCATGGCCAGCAGGCCACAAAATACTAATAAGGCTAGCTGTTTCATATGGAAGCTTTTTACAAAGGTACTCAACGCCAGGCCACCAATGCAGGCTTTTTCTTTCTCATATCTTCCCAGATATTATACCTCAGATAAAACTGCAAAGATTTGTTTCTGTCTGTATAAAGAGGGGTGTTATTTGTAAGCTGTATGCTAACGAAATTGGATAATCCCTGTGTATACCTCATTCCTACAGTAAACCGGTGCCAGTAATAATTGGCATCGAATATGAATCTGAAATCATGCCCTGCCAGCTTATTTGAAACACTATCGTTTTTGAATTTCTTGAATGTTGAACGATAGAGGCTATCTCTTGCACCTGGCTGCATTGATGTCGCCACTTTGTCTTCATATAAAGCAATACCACTTAAGAGTTTTGAGTATTGAAGACCTGTACCGAGGTAAAAATTCTTAAAAGGACTATAATAAGCCACAACTGGCAGGTTGAAGTAATACAATTTCCTGGCATAGATTGAACTGGTCATAAATCGATAGTTGGTAGCAGAAACCACTTCTTTCTTTGTCTGGAATAATAATACAGATTGAATGTATTGCGGGGCTATAAATTGCAATTCAGTCTGCAGGTAGGCTTTATCACTCAAATGATATTGGAAATGTGGAACTGGCAAAAAGTCGGAAAGTTTACTTGATTTTCCGTTTATATTAAAAGCCAGGTTTTCTTGTGATCCAATTGGAAATGCTAATGGCAAGGAAAGTCCTATCACAAATTGCTTATCATCACCCGACCCCACAATCCTGTTTTTCAGGGCACGAGTTCGCGCAGTTTCTGTCTTAAACCTTGATGGAGCTGGTAAAACTATTGGAGTAGGCTCAACCAGTAATGCATAGTCGGCGTTCATCGAGTCGGGAATAACCGTTCCCGGACCATCAAGTTGTTTCTGAATGGATGCAATTGGAATGCGAACTTTTGTAGGTTTCGCTTTTTCTGAACCATTATCGGGCAAACTTGCTAAAGAAAATATTGAATTTGCATTACCGTTACCACCATTATCAGGCAGATCCATCCGGATATTCTTATTATTCTTTTCCTTCGGCTTGCTTTTCAGATTAACAATCTTGTTATTGTTCTGAACAGAGCCGCTAACTACTAACCCACTTACGATAAGTTCTTTTTTCTTTTTGTCTTTAACTGAAACTATGTTTTTCTTTTCACTATCAGATGCTACAAAATTAAGTGTCGATTTTTTGTCAATATTCGGTTTGTTTTCTTTTAATGATGTTACACTCGATAAAGTGTTTTTGCCTTTATTAGTTTCTGTTGTTGCAACGGAATTGCCAGGCTTACCCAAGCTGGTATTTGTTTGAGGTTCAGGTGATACTGTTGATACAAGATTCTCGCTCTTTGTATCCTTTGTTTCTGAATTTGTAGTAGTGTTGTTATCCTTTACAATAGTTGATGCAGAAGATGCATCATCTTGAGCGGTTGTTGTTTGCTCACTATTTCCTGATGCGTTATTATTTTTTACAGTCTCAGTATTAGAATTTTTATTTGATTCAATAATAGCAGCTTGTTTTTCTTTTTCTTCTGCAGTAGTATTTAATGAACTGATTACTGATGCATTTTCAGTATCGGTAGTTGAACCGATATTGCTATACCACAGCGTGGCTGTTACAACAATACCTCCAATAAGGGCGTACAGCCACCAGCGGCCAAAGCCACCCGGGCCTTTACCTCCACCTTCAGGAAGGTCTTTATCGAGCAATGCCTTCATTTGCGGCCAGTGTTCGCTGGCGCTACCGGGAGGAGGCAGTTGCTCGAACCTCTCCGCCAGGTGTTTTTCGTATGAATTTTTCTCGTTCATCTCACTTCACTTGCAGTGTTTGTAATAAAGTTTGGAGTTGTCTGCGGGCTTCACTAAGGTGCCACTTGCTGGTGCCTTCGCTAATCCCTACGAGCTCTCCTATTTCCCTATGGTTATATCCTTCTATCACGTACAGGTTAAAAACCATTTGTGTAGCAGGAGATAATTTCTGTACTAATTTCAACAGTTCCTGTGATGATAAGCGCTGTACTGCTTCTTCATCAATACCAGGTTCATTCGCCTTTTCCAATTCCACTATTGAAAACTTATTTCTCTGACGAATGAAATCGATAGCACCATTCACCATGATCTTTCTAATCCATGTATAGAGTGATGCCTTACTGGAATCATACGTATGAATCTTCTTATATACTTTCAAAAAGCCGTTATGCATCACTTCAATGGCATCTTCTTCGTTTCTTGTATAGCGAAGGCATAAAGAAGCCATAGGCCCATAGAACCGTTGATACAACTGTTCCTGGGCCTTACGGCTGTTATTGATACAACCGGTAATTAGTTCAATATCGGCAGGTGTGGGCGTCAATAAGCTTCCATTTACATTTTCTGGAACCTCGTCCAGCGAATCTGGTTGGCAAAAACCAGCTTCACAAGATATTGTCCCTGGCTCAGTTGCTCAACGGGCAGGGCAATGGTATTATTGCCTGAAACACCGTTAACCAACTGTATCCATTTCACTGATCCTGCGCCATCCAGGACCGTAACGCTCACTGCCGTAGGGTTTTCCAGTTTTAACTGTATACGAGCCACATTGCGTGCAGGGTTGGGTGAAACGGTTATTGGATTCACCAAACCGGGTGCCATAACCACCTTTTCAATCACTATCCGCTCACAATACTGTTTAACACAGCCATTTAGAGTGGTTGCTTCAAGACAAACCGTATAGCTGCCAGTGAATGGGAAGATAAAAGTGGGGTTATTAGAGGTAAGCACTACCGTATAAGGGAACCCATTAACGGTACTATCCCGCTTTATGATCCATTTCTGTTTAACTATCGATTGGTTACTTATTGCAATAAAACTGATCTTATTGGGGCGGTTCAGATCACGTACATATTCATACTTGACTGTAACAGCATCACAACCCGCTCCAACTACAACCTGTTTACAAGTGGTAGTCTGACAACCTGTACTCTGAACAACCGTAAGGCAAACAGTATAGATTCCCGCTTTTTCATATTTATGTGCAGGCGTACTATTGTCAGACACAGTACCATCTCCAAACTTCCAATAGTATTTCCAATTACTGTTCAGGAACTCTGGCTTGAATCTAAACTCAAGAGGATTATTTGCAGACTGCTCCCATTTAAATCCAGACTTATTTACGCAGGTATCATTCAATCTTACAATTACTGAATCACAATAGTATGACACGCATTCATTCAGACTAACCACTTTCAAACAAACCTGGTATTTACCGGCTTGTGCATATTCATGCTTACTGTTGAAGTCTTGCGACTGCGTTCCATCACCATAAGACCAGTATGTTCTCCAAATGGCTCCAACTGGTTGAGAAAGATTTGTAAACCAGATCTTACGTGGATTGATTGAATCTTTCTTCCAAACAAATTTGGCTTGAATAGAACAGTTTTCAGTGCGAAGTTCCACTTTAGCACAGTACTCACTTCTGCAACCATTCGCTGTTTCGGCAACTAAACAAACTTCATAAATACCTGGCTGTTGATATACGTGAACAGGATTGGCATCAGTAGAGCTTGAACCATCACCAAATTTCCATATATAATGAATAGTGGTTTGGTTACTAACTGTTTTGTTTATGAAATATACTTTCAGTTTTTGAGCAGAATCAATTTTGAATTCATACTTAGCTTCAATGCGACAAGTTGCTTCCACCCGTACAGGCTTACAAGACTCCTTGATACATGTGTTATTCAGTTTTACTAACAAGCAAACCTTATACTCACCAGGCTGATTGTATATGTGAACAGGATTTTTCTCTGAAGAAGTTGCTCCATCTCCAAATGTCCATTGATACACAGCACCACTTGAAGGAACAATCGTTTCATTTATGAACCTGATTTTGTTTGGGGAAAGAGAATCCCTTTCAGCGCGCCAGCTTACTTCAAGGCGACAACTGTCACCAACAGGCATTACTACCACTGCCTTACATATTTCCTGTACGCATGTATTGCTGATAGCCACTCTCAGACATACATTGTATGTTCCTGGTTGATTATAAGCATGCACAGGATTTGCCTCCGTAGAATAAGCACCATCGCCAAATGACCATTTATATGTTGGGACTACTGTAACTGGGGTAAACACTCTACTGAAGAAATAAATCTTATTAGGGAAAACTGAATCCTTTTTCGATTCGAAATCAATCTGGAGGGAACAAGGGATGCTATCGCATGCGATAGTTACTGTTTTGCAAATCTCTTTCACGCAATTATTCCCGCCATCAATAATAAGGCAAACATTATAGTTGCCATTCTGAGAATAAGTATGAGATGGATTTATATCATTTGAAGAAGTTCCATCACCGAATTTCCAGGTAAACCGAACATTCGGGCTTATAGGAGATGACTGGTTAATAAACCGTATCCTTTTGCAATCGAGAGAGTCTGGCCTCCATTCAAATTTTGGATCTATTGAACATGTTGGAGTTGTTATTATGATTGTTGCTGAAGAGGAATCAGAACAATTCTCCAATGAATCCTTGATATAATGTTTCACCAGATAGGTGCCAGGACCGCTATAGGAATGCACTGGATTCGGCATGTCAGACAGTGTACCATCGCCAAAAAGCCAATAGTGTTTTTGGGGATGATTTACGGTTGTTGCTGCAGGGTAGAACCGTACAATCGTTCCGTCTGTTTGATAGGTAAACGAGGCATTACAAGGCGAGTTTTGTGCGTTGGCAATTAAGAAAATACCGCACATACTCCATAGAAAGAGTAGTAGCTTTTTCATGCTGCATAGGTTTTTTGGTTAATGACAATAGTCGCAACCAGGATATCGGGTACGGCCTGTTACATGTTGGTTTCAGGGTGCATGTGGCCAGGCGGCCGGTTGCTTTGGTATTGTATACGGCGAGGCACCCAAAAAGCGTTGGGGTAATCGAAAAGGATTTTTTTATTTAGTAGGAATGCCTGATACTTAATATAAAGTCTTCAACCTTACGGCGTATGGCAGCAGTACTACCATGATGATTATTTACAAGGAAAGAGAAAATCAACAACTTGCCTTTATCGGTATATAAAAATCCACTCAGGCAAACTACCCCGCTAAGGGTACCCGTCTTTGCATATATAGCTGCACTATCATTTTTATAATAAGTACCTAATGTACCTGAGCCTCCTGTAGAAAAAAGATTCTTGATTCGGTCCATCCCAAATTCCGTTTTCATTTTATCAAGGACAAATACAAAATCTTGTGGTGTAAACAGATTATATCTGCTAAGGCCACTACCATCAGCCCAAACCGGCGATTGTGGCATATCCTTAAAATCAGACTTAAGTAGCGTGTCAATTATCTTCCCATCATCCAGCTTTCCTAATCGAATGCCACTTACCATTAAAAGTACCTGTTCAGCATAAAAGTTATCACTTCTGTGCATCATCGGTTTCAACAACGAATCGGTAGGTTGAGAAAAAATAGTCTGCAATTTAGTATTAGGGGCAAGCGCTTGCTCTACAGGAATAATCTCCTTCCCGATGGTATCTTTTAATAATTCCAAGGCAGATTGAATGCCATGAGTTACAAAAGGAAGCTCCTGATCTTTCTTTAATTCCTTTCCTTCAGTGATAGTGAAAACATTTTCATCCTTCTGTCTTTGCACATAGAACTTCTTCGCATTTTCATCAGGATTGAAACGCACCTTCCAATTCACTTCAGGGGAGGAATAAATACTTACTGAAACATCTGGCTGGCTGCTATCGTATTTCGCTGGCTCTTCTCGCTCTTGTATCCAATGAATAACATTTCCATAAACAGGTAAGGAACTACGCTCTACCATATAGTAGTCATTATAATCATCCCAGCTCCAGCCACTTCCTAAAGCTTCCGACTTCCAAACGGTATTATCAATAAATATGGGTCGTTGTTCTTTTTGCAGAAAATCAATAACTGGCTGTCGTTTAAATTCTGCATGCAATAAGCTCGGATCGCCGGTAGGTACAAGTACAATGCCTTTATCAGTTACAGCATATTTTATCCCAGGCAAACTATCCCCCAAATATTTCATCCCGAGATAGCAGGAAAGTATCTTGATATTTGAAGCTGGTACAAAAAACTTATCGCTATTATGACTATAAAGATATTTCCGGGTTGAAGGATCATAAAGGCTGATACCGACATGTGCATTTGAAAGAGTGGAATCTTTGAGAACGGATTTAGTAGCTAAGGAGTTTATGCGTTTTTGGGTAGAGCAGGAAAAAAATACAAATGAAAAAGTAAAAAGTAAAAAGTAAAAAGGTGTGGCCTGTTTTATTTTCATAAACTTGAAATAATAATTTTATTTAACCACTAATGCTTTAGCCGGCTGTTTCATTTTCACCCCACGCACTGCTGCGGGGGCACGCATTTCCACATTTTCACACTTCCTCATTTTCAAATTCTCAAATTCCCAAATTTTCAAATTTTCAAATTCCTCACCCCCGCTCCTGCGCCCTCAACCATCTCTCCGGAATTTCATTACTACTTGCCAGCAAGTAATCCTTATATGAGCAGGCGATGAATTTATTATCGGGGAGTTGCATCCACCAACGTCCGGTTTTTTTGCTTTGGAGGAAGGTGGTCTGTACTTCTGCGAAGGCCATATGGTATTCATTGAAGGAATCACGTTCATCAATACCTGCTTCCCTGCGGCCACGGCTACGTCCATCAAGCAGGTACCAGAGCATATGGCTAATCTGTTTGGCAGTTAATTGGTCTTTATCGTGTTCGGGAATATAGCCGTAGATACCAATCGTATTTACATTAGGGCTCATACCCGCATATCGCATCAGCGTGCAGGCTTCTTCCCCATTAAATCCATTGGGAGAAAGATTGGCTGCCGGAGCAAAGGCATGGGCGATAGCGGAGATATCGAAACTGAATAATTGGCAATTGCGAATCACTGGTTCCATCTCCTCCATACTTTCCTTCACATTACCGAGACGGTAGCAATCGAAACGAAGCTTATCCATTGTTTCGAGCATACGTGGATGCACATAATAGCTTTGAAAGCCAATATGGTTGTAATGCCTGATATAATTCGGTTCACCAGTAAGCATTTCCATCAGGAAATTCTCACTGCGATTTTGAGAGTCGAGAGTTAAATCAATCAAAGCATCCACACAAACCGCTTCAATAATTTTCTTACGGTCAACATAAGAATTATACTGTGCAAGAGTAAGGTCGTGCGAGCCGCCAAGAATAACAACAGTTTTCCCTGCTGCCGTCAGTTCACCTACTACTGTTTTTAATGCGGCATATGTATCTTGAAGAGAAGCGCCTCTTTTAATATTTCCGATATCGGCCAGTCGAATATCCTGATGCCAGAAGTAAGCGGAATAAAAATGGTGCCTTATTAAATCAGGAGCCATTTGTTCAGCCATCAACTGCCAGCTTCCTCTTGTTTCATTACATCCTACAATTACAATATCCGCATCCTCTAATTCTGGAAACTCTTCTTCATGCACCAATACTTTGGTACCTATTTGTCCATCTTTATAACCCTGATCACCTGAAAGCTGAAAGAGGCTGATGGGATCAAGAAAATCTAAAAGTGTGTGCCAGTCGCTCATAGGGTTGCAAGATA
The DNA here is from genome assembly GCA_044220885.1 of Chitinophagaceae bacterium. GTDB lineage: Bacteria > Bacteroidota > Bacteroidia > Chitinophagales > Chitinophagaceae > Endoryza. The sequence continues at coordinate 10,381 of JBGAQE010000043.1, read as the reverse complement.
GGTAGGAAAGTCCGAAGACAAGTCGGGAAGTCGGGAGGATAGTCCGGAAGTCCGGAAGAAATACTAGTCCGGTAGTCGGGGGAGTCCGTGGGATCAGCGTGATTGTTGAAGAGCGAAATAGTCGGGGGAGAAAATACAAATACAAGTAGGGGAGTTAGGGAGTAGGGAAGTAAGGAAGGAGGAAATACAAATACAGGGAGGGTAGTTGATAAATTATTTTTTACTGCACAGATGCACGGAGAAATTCCTCTACGCTGCGCATCTACTGTTATTATATGAAAATGTATTCTCCTACCTTACTTCCCTACTACCATTCTTCCCTACTTGTATTTGTATTTCCTCCTTCCCTACTCCCCTCCTTCCTAACTCCCCTACTTGTATTTGTATTTCTTCCGGACTTCCGGACTTTCCGACTTCCGGTCTTCTTCTTATCTTCGCCCCATGGATCAGCTGTTAGAAAAGATAGAGCAATACAAGCAGGAAATTGCCGCTATAGGAAATCAGGCTTCAGAAACCCTTGAGGCTTACAGGATTAAATTCCTGGGAACCAAGGGAATCGTAAAGAACCTGATGACCGAAATGAAGAATGTACCTTCTGAAAAAAAGAAGGAATTCGGTCAGTTATTGAACGAGTTTAAGCAGTATGCTGAATCTCGTTATGAGAACTGGAAACTGGAATTGGAAAGCAATGGAACCAATAGCGAACCGGGCATAGACAGTACACTACCAGGTGACCCGATACCAGTCGGTAGTCGTCACCCGATAAGTCTTATGCGTAACCAGATTATTTCCATCTTCCAGCGATTGGGATTTTCTGTATCTGAAGGACCAGAAATTGAAGATGACTTTCACAATTTCACAGCATTAAACCTGCCCGAGCATCATCCTGCAAGAGATATGCAGGATACATTCTATATTCAACAGAATCCAGATTGGTTATTGCGTACACATACCAGTAATATCCAGATCAGGGAAATGGAGAAAGGACAATTGCCATTACGAATCATTTGTCCTGGTCGCGTTTATAGGAATGAAACCATCAGTGCCCGTTCACATTGCTTCTTCCATCAGGTAGAAGGATTATATATAGATGAGAATGTTTCTTTCGCTGACCTGAAGCAAACATTATATTATTTCGTACAAGAAATGTATGGAAAGGATGTAAAGGTCCGCTTCCGTCCTTCTTACTTCCCATTCACTGAACCAAGCGCAGAAATGGATATCAGTTGCCAGATTTGCGGTGGAAGTGGATGCAGTATCTGTAAACGTACCGGTTGGCTGGAAATATTAGGTTGCGGTATGGTTCATCCGAATGTACTCACCAATTGCGGCATAGACCCCAATAAATACACTGGCTTCGCCTTCGGTATGGGTATTGAAAGACCTGCACTGCTGAAATACGGCATCACCGATATCAGGCTGTTCAGCGAGAATGATGTGAGGTTCTTACGACAGTTTACATCAGCAACTTAGCAATACTTCAATTTTTATATTATAGTGATAGCAACAGGGTGACTGTTGCTATTTTTTTTGAGGGCAAGATTACTTATACAACTTTAATTATAGGTTGAAAGTTAATTGAGAGTTGTAGGGGAATGAGAATTATAAAAGTGATTTATAGTTTTGCATTCTTTCATTTGAAAGAATATGAGTAGTTACAATCAATTACTTTACCAGATAGTATTCGGCACCAGGCATCATGAGAAAGTCATGATAAAATCCGGACGAGAGCAACTATATCAACATATAGATGGATTAATAAGAAACAAGAAATGCCAACCTTATATAATAAATGGAGTTTCTGACCATTTGCACATTATAACTGATATACATCCCTCCGTAGCACTTGCAGACCTCGTAAAAGATATAAAACTGGCCACAAGTTTAAAAATTAAGGAGGAAAATTGGTTTCCCAACTTTAGTTATTGGCAAAAAGGGTATAGTGCTTTTTCATACAATATCGACTCAAAAGAAAAGCTAATAAATTATGTTGCAAATCAGGAAGCGCATCATAATGAAGTGGATACTTTGGAAGAACTTAAGAATCTATTAAAAGAGAACAAAATAGATTTTGATGAAAGATACTTAGAATGAGATATGCCATCTTTCCCCGGGGGATTTCTCCTTTTTCTCCGGGGCATTCCCCCGGGCTTTCGCCCGGGGATACGATGATTCAACCCCTTCAGGGTTGGCTGTACATAACCAAGCTTTTCATAATAATAAAATTGAAAACTTGGAGTACCGCACGGAGAACCCTGAAGGGGTTCAATCATCGTATCCACGGGTGATAACCCGTGGAATATGAAATGCGCCTCTTCGTTCGTCCCCGCAAAATCGTACTTTTATCCCATGTCAACTCCCTCTTCAATTAATACAGTTTGTGTTTGCGGTGCGGGTACAATGGGTGCGGGTATAGCCCAGCTTTGCGCGCAAAAAGGATTCTCGACCTTTTTATTCGATATAAATAAAGAAGCACTTGAAAAGGCGGAAAATAATATAGAGAAAAACCTTTCGCAGCTGGTTAGCCGCAATAAGATTTCTGAAGAAACAAAAAATATAGCCTTACAACACTTGAATTTTGTGTCTGATACAAACCATTGTATCGGCGATATAATAATCGAAGCTATTGCTGAAAAGAAAGAATGGAAAATAGCCCTCTTTAACCAGCTGGCTGAAGTAAATCATAGTGAAACCCTTTTCGTAACCAATACCTCCTCTCTTTCAGTAACTGAAATTGCAAAAGGGGTGCAGCATCCTGAAAGGGTGGCCGGACTTCACTTTTTTAATCCGGCAACCATACTGCCATTGGTAGAAGTAATTACGACCCCATTCATCAATGATGAAATGATCCCCCGGCTTGTATCCTTCTCAAAAGAATTAGGTAAAACTCCGGTCTTATGTAAAGATGCCCCAGGGTTTATTGTGAACCATGTTGCAAGACCTTATTATCTGGAGGCTCTTCGCCTTATAGAAAATGGATGGTCAGATATTGAAACCATTGACAGGTTGCTGGAAGCAAGCGGGTTTAAGATGGGACCTTTCAAACTGATGGATCTGATAGGTAATGATATCAATTATGCAGTAAGTTGTTCTGTATATGACCAATTGGGACAACCACAAAGACTAAAACCTTCTCCCATACAGGCGCAAAAAGTAGCAGAGGGGGCTTTAGGTAAAAAAACAGGAAAAGGGTATTACGATTACCCTAGTTCTTCATAAGCTTGGCGATTAGCGTTATATTCGCCGGCGAAATTCAACCATTGGGTAATATCAAAAAAGTATTGTTAACAGGAGGCACGGGTTTTCTCGGAGCTTATATCATCAGGGAACTGGTGGAGAAAGGCTATGCTGTTACAGCACTAAGAAGAAAATCAACCCTGCCTTTTTTTATTCCTGCAACTGTTTTTGAAAAAGTGGAATGGGTAGAAGGCGATCTTTTTGATATGGTAGCTATTGAAGAAGCCGTGCAGGGAGTTGATGCCATCATTCATGCCGCTGCCATGGTTTCTTTCCATAAGAAAGACCGTGGGGTTCTTTATAAGACAAATATTGAAGGAACCGCTAACATAGTTAATGCTGCTATCGATAATAATATATCCCGTTTAATTCATGTAAGTTCTGTAGCAGCCATCGGAAGAACAGCTGGTGGTGGAGAAGTTACAGAAGGTAAAAAATGGTCCGACAGCCATATCAATACCCATTATGCCATCAGCAAATACAAAGCTGAGATGGAAGTATGGAGAGGTATGGGAGAAGGATTGAACGTAGCAATTGTTAATCCAAGTACTATAATTGGCTATGGCGATTGGAACCAATCCAGTTGCGCAATATTTAAAAACGTATATCAGGAATTCCCCTGGTACACTGATGGTATCAATGGTTTTGTTGCTGTAGAAGACGTTGCTAAAGCAACTGTATTATTGATGGAATCTGATATTGCTGGTGAACGATTCATATTGAATGGAGAAAATATTGCCTTCCGTGAATTGTTCAATACCATAGCTGAAGGATTTAATAAAAAGAAGCCAACAAGGAAAGCAACCGCATTAATGGGTGCCATTGCCTGGCGGATTGAAAGTATAAAAGCTTTCTTCTCAGGTAAAAAGCCCTTGCTTACCCGCGAAACGGCAAAAGTGGCACAAAGTGTCACCAATTTTAACAATAGTAAAATCCTCGCTGCTTTACCGGGTTTTTACTTCACTCCCCTTAAGGAAAGCATCACAAAAGCCTGCAAAAAATATCTTAATCCGGTTCAGCCGCTGTAATTGGCAAAGTAGTTGAAGGTATACTACCGCCTGAGATAAGGCGTTTTAGCATAATAGCATTCTATATGAAAAAAACCCTCTTCCTATTCCTTAGCATTCTTTCTGTAGTATTGGTAACAGCCCAGGATAAAAATTTCCCGCTATTAGGGAAAGTGGTGGACTCAGCAAGCAAAATGCCATTAGCTGGTGCTTCTGCCTTCTGTCCTAATACCACTTATGGTTCTGTTTCAAATAATGATGGGTTATTCTTCCTTCGTCTGCCAGGTGGTGGTTACGACCTCGTAGTTTCTTATACAGGATACGAAAGAAAATTATTCAGGATAAGTAATAATCAATCGGCTACAGATACACTTATTGTTGAACTAGTGAAAGAGGATAAATCGATGACAGAAGTAAGTGTTGTAGCTACCAATGAAGTTGCTGATGGATGGAATAAATATGGTGGTTTCTTTATGGAAAACTTTATAGGAACCACTCCTAATGCAGCCTTTTGCAAATTCCAAAATCCAGAAGTGCTTCATTTTTTCTATTCCAAGAAAAGAAACCGGTTGAAAGTGACCAGCAAGGAAGACCTAATTGTTTATAATTATGCTTTGGGATATTCCATCCGATATCAGCTTGATTCTTTCTCATACGATTATAGCAGCAATATCAGCCAGTTTACCGGATATCCCCTTTTTGCAGAAATAGATACAACAGCTGAAGTAAAAGCGCAATTCTTAAAAAACAGGGCCCGTACCTACTTGGGCTCCAGACTTCATTTCATGCGCTCTTTGTATGATAGTACTGTTACAGAAGATGGATTTATCCTCGAAAAACTGGATGGACCTAATAATGCAAAAAGCACACTTCTAACCGAAATATACAATACTGGTGATTATGCGGCAGATAGTACTGGCGATGTAACCATTGGATGGAAAGGCACATACCGGGTAAGCTATAAATCAGTATTGCCCGATAAGAAATTCCTCGAAGCATTTAAGCTACCCCTTACTACCCGATACCAGATCACTATATTAGATCTGAGCAATGGCTTTGTAATAGAAGAGAACGGCTACTTCTATGAACAATCAGATGTAATAAATACCGGGTATTGGGCCTGGAAGAAATTAGCGGAGGGGTTGCCGTATGATTATGAATACGAATAAGCTTAATCAAATTTGCTTTTTACCGCAGAGACGCGGAGACGCGGTTTATTAAGTAAAATTCATACTTGATTTTGAACCATAAAGATTGGGTGATTATCACAAACTGCGTCTCCGCGTCTCTGCGATAAAATCTCCTATTTGATTATTTCCCCATCACCTTCTCCCACAACTCCGGAATCCTCTTTATCCAAACAAGCTCTTTCATCTTTTCTCTGGCATCAAGTACCGGAGTACCAAAATATACCTTGCCGCCTTCAAGAGAAGAAGGTACACCACTTTGTGCATTGATAACTGCATTATCACCGATGCTAAGGGTCTTACTGATTCCAACCTGTCCCCACATAACAACACCGTTTCCAATTTCAACGGCACCTGCAATTCCCACCTGGGCAGCAATAAGACAATTCTTACCAATAACAGAATCATGGCCTATATGAATCATATTATCCATTTTAGTACCACGACCAATCACTGTATCATGACTTACGCCCCTATCAATTGTACATCCGGATCCAATTTCAACATCATCACCTAAGATCACTCTACCGCAACTTTCCATTTTACGATACCAAACTTCCCTGTCTTTTTTTGTATTGTAATAAAAGGCATCACTCCCTATTACAGTCCCTGATTGAATAATAACCCTATCACCGATTACACAATTATCCATAATTGTAACACTAGGATGAATGCGGCAATCTTTTCCAATCACTACATCATGTCCAACAAAAACACCTGGCGCCAAATACGTCCCTTCTCCTATCTGAGCCGTATCGCTTACTAATTTGGTTGCTGGAATAAATGGGCGAAAATGTCGTACTATTTTCAGATACGCTTCGAATGGCTGTTCCACCACTAACAACGCTTTTCCCTCTGGAAAACTGGTTTCCTTATTGATAATTATGAAATCAGCAGCTGATTGTATACACTTATCATAGTACTTAGGATGATCTACAAAAACCAGATCACCGGGTTCTACTTTATGGATTTCATTGATACCTGTTGCCATAGCCACCTTATTACCTATCACAGATGCTCCAATAAGATTGGCAATCCATTCTATTGCTACGGGTGCTGGAAATTTCATATGAATGCTGTTTCGACAAAAGTAATACACAGACAGGGATGAGAAACTATTTTTCCACAAACCAATCCCTTACTTTAAATGAAAACTTTTTTGAAATACTAAAGAAACGACCCATTTCCCCAATGAAAAAACATGATTCATGATTAGATCATTCAAGCTTCCATTATTGATTTTTAATGATTTTTCCCTGTAGAAAACAGATTATAAACTATAAAACTGTTTATATAATCCTATAATTGATTTGTATAAAACATCATTTCCGGCATACATTAAAAAAGTCGAAAACAGGGATTTTCCACAATTCAAATCATAAATGTTAATAAAATTCTTTGAAAAAATTTTTAATATAGAAAAAATATTATTTAATATTGTGTAGGGAAATTTATTTCCCGGTACTTACTAACCCATCCACATATTATCTCCTGGTTCACCAGGAGATTTTTTTTTGAGTTTTCCGAAGAGAAACAAGCATTTTCAAAATAATAAACTCATTCCGCTACCTGCCAAACCCCTTCTCGTAAGAACAATGCCGAACTTCAAACTATTCGTTACTTTGCATCAAATTGTACTTTATGATAAAATCAATGACCGGATTTGGAAGGACAGAACAGAAGATCGGGGATAAAACATTCCTGATAGATATTAAGTCGCTCAATGGAAAGCAATTCGAGTTATCATTGAAAATGCCAGCCTTCCTGAAACCTTTTGAATTTGAAATACGTACGCTGTTATCCGAAAAACTCGGACGTGGTACTGTAGACTGTACTATCAGCCTTAAAGAAAGTGGCGGCGCAAAACCAGTAAGCATCAATACCAATCTGGCTAAAGCTTATTATCAACCAATTGCTGCACTGGCTGCTGAATTGAATCTCGATCCATCACAAGTTCTCAGCTCCCTTTTGAAATTACCAGAAGTAATAACCCCAACAGGTGAAACTTTAACAGATGAAGAATGGGAACTCTTTAAACAAATAGTATTTGCTGCCATTGAAGACCTCAATCTGCACCGTTTGGAAGAAGGCAAAAGTCTGGAAAAAGAACTATTGCTCCGTATCAACAATATAGCATCTCAGCAAGACGAGGTCATTAAGCTGGAGCCTCTTCGTAAACAAAAAATAAGGGAAGGATTGGTTAAAGTGCTGGAAGAAAATGTAGGGAAAGAAAATTATGATCCTAACCGTATGGAGCAGGAACTGATCTATTATATTGAGAAAATCGATGTAACAGAAGAACAGGTTCGCTTACGTAACCACCTCTCCTATTTTAAGGATATCTTAAATGAAGAAGCAGATGGTAAGGGTAAAAAACTGTCTTTTGTACTTCAGGAAATAGGAAGGGAAATAAATACCACCGGGGCGAAAGCCTACGATTCTTCCATCCAGAAATGTGTGGTAATGATGAAAGATGAACTGGAAAAAGCCAAAGAACAGGTATTGAATGTTCTCTGATGCTTTCTGATTGTTATTTTTGCAAAAACAGCCGACGTTTGAAAAAACTATCTATCCTTTTCCTGGTTGCCGTTATCGGTATCAGTTCATGTACTACCAATGGATTATTCGAAAAAAATGTAGCCATTCCAAATCATGCCTGGGATAGCCGTTTTCAACCAACTATCCAATTTGATATCAGCGATACCACTTCCCTTTACAGGATTTATATTGTGTTACGCCATACCGATGCCTATCGTTTTAAGAATCTCTGGTTGAATATAGGAGTACAGCCTCCCGGCGACTCCATATATGTAAACCGCCGCAACCTTTTATTGGCTAGTGATGAAAAGGGATGGTTAGGAAAAGGTATGGATGATATATTTGAACATCGCTTGTTATTAAACGAAAAACCTGCCCCTTTCAGAAAGAAAGGAACATACACCTTCACTTTAAAGCAACTGATGAGGGAAGACCCGCTTGAAAATATGATGAATGCAGGTATCCGCATAGAAAAAGTAACCGAGTAAGCCTTTCCATGGCCAATACAGATAAAAGAAAATTAGCAGTCGCCACATTGGTATACTGGACTCTCCTGTTCTATATCATCGCCGCTCTTGTTTGGTGGTTTATATCACTTGAAAAACAAAACCGCGAGATGCATGCACTTAAGTTAGACGACTTAAAAATCCATGCCCAAACAACAGGCGAGAAGATAGATAAAGCCACAATCCTTCTTGAGCAGGAAAAAGAAAGAAATACTACCAAATACATTGCTGAAGGTCTCACCTTCCTTGCTTTGATTTTATTAGGAGCCGGCTTTGTTTACAGGGCTGTAAGACGTCAATTGAAAACACAACAGCAACAACAGAATTTCATGATGGCTGTAACCCATGAATTGAAAACACCTATTGCTGTTGCCAAACTCAATCTGGAAACACTACAGAAACATCAACTTGATGAAACCAAGCGGCAGAAACTGATTCTGATGACCATTCAGGAAACTAACCGCCTCAATAGCCTAACCAATAATATTCTGGTTTCATCTCAACTCGAAGGAAGCAGCTATTCCCTTTCAAAGGAAGAACTGAATATGTCTGATCTGGTAAAAGGAACCATCACCGATTTCAAATCCCGATTCCCACAAAGGGAATGGATACTGGAAAAAGAAGATGATATTGAACTTACAGGAGATACCTTGTTATTGACCATATTACTCAATAACCTGCTTGAAAATGCCATGAAGTATTCTCCTGCAGGAAAACCCATCACCTGTAGCCTTCATAAATCTAACCAAGCCATTGAATTGAAAGTAAGTGACGAGGGCTCTGGCATCCCGGATATTGAGAAGAAACGCATCTTTGATAAGTTCTACCGGATTGGAAACGAAGCCACCCGTACCGCAAAAGGAACCGGCCTGGGACTGTACCTTTGCAAAAAAATAGCTTCCGACCATAATGCAGACATTTTTGTGACAGACAATACGCCTTCAGGAAGTAATTTCATTGTCAGTTTTAAAATAAGGTAAACCAATGCCCCCGAATAAATTATCCATATTACTGGTAGAAGATGAAGAGAATCTTCACGAAGCCCTTAAACTGAACCTTGAGTTGGAAGGGTATGAAGTAACTTCTGCTTTTGATGGTAATATGGCCCTTCAGAAAGTACAGAATGAATATTTTGATCTTGTTATCATGGATATCATGTTACCTGAAGTGGATGGCATTCACGTAACAGAAACTATACGTGTTAGAAATAATGACGTACCTATCTTAATATTAAGTGCAAAGAATACCAGTGCCGACAGGGTATTAGGATTAAAGAAAGGGGCTGACGATTATCTCACCAAGCCATTCAACCTCGAAGAATTATTACTAAGGGTTCAAAAACTGATCGAGAAGAATAAGAAGATGCTGGATAAGGATACCGTTGGTGTCACTTATACATTCGGAAAAAACAAGATAGATTTCAAGGCACAGGAAGCAGTCAATAAGAATGGGGAATTGATTCAGCTAAGCAAGAAAGAAGCGATGCTGTTGAAATTGCTTATTGAAAACAAGAATGAAGTGGTGCCTAGAGAAAAAATCCTGCAAACCGTTTGGGGTTATAATGTTTATCCAACTACCCGAACCATCGACAACTTCATTTTAAACTTCAGGAAATACTTTGAAGAGGATAGCCGTAATCCTATATACTTTCATTCCGTAAGAGGTGTAGGTTATAAGTATAGCGAATAATTGACTTCTTAAGCACTGCTATCACTTCCGAAAATAATTCACCAGCACGGTACTCTTTTCGAATAATGTTTCCTTTACGGAATCGTCGCTATTGTCTGTAGTATATAATGCCCAATCGCATTCCTGTTGTACTGCAATAAGGTTCCCTATTATTTCATCTGGGGTTTGCTTTTGTCGCAATACTTCCTGTATCCGTACTTTGTTTTGCTGCGAAGGG
>JBGAQE010000252.1:0-2961 GCA_044220885.1 Chitinophagaceae bacterium | reverse complement strand
GCCAGGGGGCTGAGTCCGAATCGAAGCTGGGAGTTTAATGTTCGTCAGAACGGGTATGATATAGCTGCCGACCCTTTCGGTTACCCTGAAGCGTATTATAATCCTCAATTACAGGCTGTGCAACGGATAGAAATAATAAGGGGGCAGGGTTCATTGCAATATGGTCCTCAGTTTGGAGGAATGGTGAATTATATATTAAGGAATGGGAGTGAGATCAATAAGCCGGTAGAATTTGAATCGCAGCAAACAATTGGAACGGCAGGCATGTTCAATTCGTACAATGCTATTGGGGGTGAAACAAAAAACCTCCATTATTATGCCTTCTTTGATCATAGAAATGGAAATGGCTGGCGGCAAAACAGTTCCTATTTCACCAATGCTGGTTATGGTACGCTTACCTGGAGAATCAATTCAAAGTTTTCCATAACCGGGGAACTGATGCAATCTCATTTAAGAAGTCAGCAACCTGGTGGACTAACAGATGCGCAATTTAATAATGATAGCAAATTGAGTTTGCGCAGCAGGAACTGGCTGGATATTTCATGGACGACAGCTGCCATTATAGCCAATTATCAAATTTCTTCTGTATCCAAATTGAATATAAAGTTGTTTGCGATAGCCGGAAACAGGAATAGTGTTGGATTCCTAAAGGCTATAACAATTGGAGATACTGTTTCAGCAACAAGTCAGCAGTATAGCAACAGGGTAGTAGATATTGATCGTTATCGAAATGCTGGATTAGAAGCCAGATATATCAACAGTAGTAAGTGGGGAGCTGTTTCAAATACTATTTCAGGGGGTATCAGGTTATATACTGGAACTACGCATCGTTTCAGGGATGGAAAAGGAACTACAGGTGACACATATGATATAACAAGGGTTGATGGCATATGGCCCCGCGATATACAATTCAAGAGTTATAATGCAGCTGTGTTTGTAGAAGATATCATAAAGCTTTCTAATAAGATCAGTCTTATTCCCGGAATACGATATGAATATCTTATTGGTAGCGCTTCCGGAAGAAACGGTTACCAAACAAATGGACAGGAGATATTATTGCAGAATGAAAAGCGGGGGAGAGGATTTCTATTGGCTGGCTTAGGGGCTGAATGGCATGTGACCAATCATTCAGAATTCTATGCAAATATCACACAGGCTTACCGGCCTATTCAGTTTGCTGATCTTACTGCTCCGCCTACAACCGATCTGGTAGACCCCAATATAAAAGACGCAAAAGGGTATAATCTCGATCTTGGTTTTCGCGGTCGATTGAATGCAGCTTTATTGTATGATGTGAGTGCTTTCCTGCTTCATTAGCTTCATTACGATAATAGGATAGGGAGTATAACGCAACAGCGGCAAGACGGAAGTTTTTATAATTACCGCACTAATGTTGGCAATAGCGTTAGTAAAGGATTTGAGTTATTTGCTGAAGCTGATCTGCTAGAGTTGTTTTTGCAACATAAATATAAGTTTGGGATTTCGGTATTTGCATCTTATGGATTTACAGAAGCATTGTATGGTAATCTGCGAGTGATAACAAAGAACAGTTCTAATCAATTAGTGGAGACCAATCTGAAAAACAAGAAGGTAGAGAATGCGCCTTCTCATATTCTGCGCGCAGGAGCTACACTATCATATGCAGGTATTACTCTTACAGTACAGCAGAGTTATGTGAGCCAGTCATTCTCGGACGCGAATAATACTGTTAATGCATCAGAAAATGGTCAGGTTGGCTTAATTCCTTCTTACCATATTACAGATATGAGTGCGAATTATACATTTTCTAAGAAGCTCTTTTTAAAGTCGGGTATTAATAATCTTTTTGATGCAAGATATTTTACGAGAAGGGCTGGTGGCTATCCAGGTCCGGGGGTATTGCCATCTGATGGCCGAAATTATTTTGTTACTGTTGGTTTTAAGCTATAAAAAAACCTCCACCTTGATGGTGGAGGTTGCTCGTTCTCAAGTTCATAAGTTTTACTAGCATGAACCTTACCTTTTGGATTCAATGGATATTGGATTACGAAATCTTGCCTGTATTTTGGTTTTTCAACAGGCCTTTATAGATTAAAAACGGGGAGGCGTTAACCGGGATAAAGTTATGGGATCCTTTCCTTTTAAAAAAAGGAAGGGGAGCAGGAATACTCCCCTTATTAACCCCTAAACCCTAAACCGTAGAAAAGGTTTTTCATGCAATGCTTTTATAAATATAAGTTCTCTTTTCTTTTTAACTGTGGTAAAACCACTTGGGAATGAATGCAATTTTTTAACGTATTCTCTCCTCGTAATCATTGCTGTAGATGTATCACTACAATTGCATTCTTGCGGACAAATCAATAATTCCAGAAATTATGCCAAAGCCTGAAATTGTGGAAAACTATGGCTGAACTAGATGTAAATCAATAGGGTTTAATGCACTTTTAACGGAGAAGCGTTACGGAGCCTGTTCTTCGGAGCTTCTCTCCTTTAACGTCAATTCCTTCAATAACCCAGTAGTAGGAACCTATGGGTAAAGGGTTGCCATTATAACGGCCATCCCAGTCGCGGGTAATATCCTTTGTTTCAAATACCAATTGCCCCCATCGGTTAAACAGCTTATAGCCATCGAGTTTGAAATAACCTGTAACTCTTATATGGAAGAGGTCGTTGATACCATCGCCATTCGGAGAGAAGGCATTAGGTATATCAAGTTGAGTTATATCGAGCACTTTTATCTTTACTGTTCCGGTAGCAGTACTACAAGGACCAGCATATGCTTTGATAGTAAATTCTTTGTCTTCGTGAACTGCCGACAAATTAAATATTCCGGTTTGATTTGTTTGAACAATAGCACCAGTGGAAACGTCTAACAATTCATATCTGGCACCTTGTAAAAAGTTCAACACTTTCAATGTTGCAGCAGCATGTCTTGGAATGGTTAGGTCGGTATATTTAGGTGCCGGAAGACTGGTTACAATA
>JBGAQE010000251.1:0-4481 GCA_044220885.1 Chitinophagaceae bacterium | reverse complement strand
GAAATGGCGAAATAGATATTATGGAACACCTCAATTTCGATTCCATCGTTTATCAGACAACTCATTCTTATTATACATTAGAGTTGAAACAGGATAATAATCCACCGCATTATGGTACCGCAAAAATGAAAGTCAATGACTTTAACGTTTTTGGTTTGGAATGGTATCCTGATAAACTGGTTTTTACTTTGAATGGTATCAAGACTTTCACTTATCCCCGTGTGACTTCAGTTGATAGTAGCCAGTGGCCATACGATCAACCTTTTTTTATTCTTATTGATCAGCAATTAGGAGGGAATTGGGTGGGCAAGATCAATCCGGATCATTTACCGGTGCAGATGGTTTTGGATTGGGTGAGGGTGTATCAGTGAGTGTAGATGCAGGGAGAAGGATTTTGTTGTGGGTTGCGTGTTGCGAGTTACAGGTTGCGAGTTACGGGTTGCGGGTTGCGGGTTCTGGCAAGCTGGTAAACTTTAAAAAATTTCGGGTTCAATACTTATTACGTACAACGTAAAACGTACAACTTACTTCGTGAACCACTTATTATTATGCGCCATACTGATAATCTCAGCTTTTGACTGCACATGAAGTTTATCGTAGATGTTGGCGATATGTTTGCGAACAGTGAGTACACTGATGTCTAATTCAACAGCGATGCGTTTCGCATCCCAACCATTTACCATGTGTTTCAAAATCTCTTCTTCGCGTATGGTGATCATATCTGGTAAACTCTGTTTCTCCTTGCTGTTTTCCAGAACGGAATAGCGCATCATCTGCAGGGATTTCCTTGCTACAGCAGGACTCATTGGAGCGCCACCAAATTCAATCACATTGATTACTGCTTCATGTAAAACACCAGCGGGTTCATGCTTCAATAAATATCCGGAAGCTCCTGCTTTGATAGCTTCAAATATTTTATCATCATCATCAAATACAGTCAATACAATAAAATGTATATCGGGGTGAAGTGATTTTGCGATACCGATTGTTTCGATACCATTCATATGTGGCATCTCAAGATCCATAAATACCACCTGGGGTAACTTATTGTTAGGAAGGCTATTTAGTTTTTCCAGACACTCATTTCCATCTTTTGCTATGAAGGCAATGCTTAGATTTCCCAATGCCTGAATCTTTTGTAGAAAAGCGTTCCGGTTTACAGCATTGTCGTCGGTGAGAGCTACGATGAAATCCATTTATTAAAGGTAAAAGGTTTGGCGCATCACAAAAAATAATCAATTTGTAGTAGAGATACTCAATCGGGTTCCACTTTTATTCGGTCCGGTAGTCCATTCAGTTGTCCAGCCACATTCCTTACTTCTTTGCATAATATGTTGCAAACCATTCCCATTTTCGTTTTGAAGGAGGGATAGGTCAAAGCCTTTTCCATCATCTTCAACAATTACTGTCCAATCCTTATCCACAGATTTGAAATTCACGAATATCCGTTTGCCACCGCTATGTTTCAAGGCGTTATTTATCGCTTCCTGTAATATCCTATACAAATGAAAGGCATGGGAAGATTGAAGAAGACTATCTGTTACAATATCTTCTGTAACATCAATCTGATACCCCGGATAGCTTTTGCCAATGTTTTTAATGAATAGTTTTATTCGATCACTGATAGAAGTGAGTGATAAGGCTTCTTTTTTCAGCACCCAAATAGTATCGTTTAGCTGGGAGACAATGGCACCGGAATTCTTTTTTATTTCTTCCAATGCATTTGAGGCGAATTCATTGCCATTATCAGATAGATTGATATATTGTACGTTTGATACCAAAGAAGCTGCATAGGCACCCAGATTATCATGTAAGTCTGCTGCTATTCGTACCCTTTCATTCTCCTCCGCTTTTTTTACAGCTTCTGTAGCATTCCTTTTTTCCTGCTCCATCATCACATTCCATTCTAGCCGCTTCTTTTCTTTATAATTCCGGAATACAATAAAAGAAGCTATTGCTATCAGGAAAGCAGCCGCTAATGAACCATAAAGAAGAAAGTTTTTAGTTTGCAGATCAAGTTTTTGTTTGATGATGGTAGTCTCTTTTCTGCACACCCTCGTACTTTGTTTCCATATTCGCTAGCTGCTTCTGCAGAATTGGCTTTAGTACAGTGTGTCTTTTGCTGCTACTAGTTCTTCCATCGTTTGCTGATAGTTCACATGCGACCGGCCATCTTATAATATTTGATCTGTATTTTAAATATGATACTCTGACTTTTGGATCATTACTACATAGCTACAAGAAGTGTCAGATTACTGTTTTCCGGCATAGATTGTCTTTACAGATTTTTATGGCTTTATCTAATTGTCCTGAGTTGGTATAGAACTCTGCTAGCTGTAAACCTCATCATCAATGAAAATATTGGCAGGACTTGCTTTCCTTCTAACAGCCACTGGCTTTCCAGGATAGCTTGTTCTGCCTCAGGATATTTTTTGGCATCGGTATATATTATCGATTGGCAGATACGTAATCCGGTAGCGATATAATTCAGGTTTTGTAATCCGACGGGAAAATGGTAACCCCTGGTTGATGAAGTCAGTTGTGCTGAATCTGGTTTCCCAAGGTAATATAAGCCGCGGCCATATTCAGACAGGCAGGAGCCGCATACATGAATCAATGATGGATTGCCTTTTGACAACGATATTGCCCTAAGATCCATTGCAATGCTTCTTCAGACTGTTGTCTTCCAATACTGATGGAGCCAATAGTATTGCCATAAGTCCTAAAGATTTGGCATCACCATATTTTTCTGCTTCAGGAAGAATCTTGTACAAAAATCAAGAGCTTCTGCATACCGTACCTGAACCCAAATACCGCGCTTTTGCTACGTTCTATCTTGAAATATAGATCCCTAAAATGCTTTTATTGAACTGATGGTTTGCAAACTTTTTTTCATCAATGAAAAACAAGGCACTATCGGCCCAAATTTCAACGATTATAATAATTCGCAAATGCGAGATAGTACCACTTTGCAATGGGATCATTTGATTTTTCCGCCATTGCTACAATTTCAGGGGCATATTTATCGAGATCATCCCTGTAGAGGCTCTTGGTATTCATCAGCGAGGGTTATATAGGCAGATAATTTCATCACGGTCATTCCTGGCTGCATATACTTTGTTTCGCCACATCTGATGATCGGTGCTTGTCCCAATACACTGATAGCCATCATTATGAATGAAAAAGCTGCAGTGGATTGCCTTCGGTTCATAATATTTTTGTTCACGAATGGTGGGTACCCGGTGATTTAGGTACTTACAAATTGAGTATTGGGGACACCTCTTTAGGCATGGAATTTATTGCCTTTAACCAGCCTTCCATCGCCTTTTCCTTATATCTCACCGATTAACTACACCGCTGTTCCAGTTTATAACCCAACAGCCGCTACATACTAAATTCTAACCAATGCGTAATCTTATTCTACTGGGGATCGGCCTGGTATTGGCTTCTTTTGCCCAAGCCCAGGTAAAGAAAATTGAAAAAGCTGAAAAAGAAAATACCGGATTCGTATTGAACGATTACTGCAAAGCTTTGCGCCCGTTGGATAGCTCCACGTCCAGCAACTCCAGTTCCTCAACAAAAGAAGCAAAGAGTCATTAGCGCTCAGCTTCCTCCCAATATGCGTGCGGAAACTATTTCTATTGGAACTTCTTCATCGAAAACAAACAGGAATGCGGCAAATGTTAAACCAATAACATATACCCGCTATCGCCCAATAAATACAGTTTCAACCAATGGCACTACCGCCACCTGCGATACAATATTGCTTACAAGACAATCGCAAATTGATAGTTTCCCCCAACTTTTTCCAGGTTGCACAACAATTAAGATTCTGACGATTGATGGTAGTGAGGCGAGTCCCGCTATTACAAGACTCGATTCCTTATATCCGGTTACTAAGATTACTCAAGACCTGAACGTTAAAGGCACAGGCGTTACCGATTTCTCGGGATTAAGTTCCATAACAGATGTGGGCTCTTATATATGGCTCGATAGCAATTACAATCTCACCAGCACTAATTGGAATACACTCACCCATACTGGTGGGTTCGTGTTTACAAGAAGTCCATTGATGACAAATATGGATGGCATGTTCAGTCATCTCACCAATACCGATCTTTGGAGTACTTTATTCGATAACCTTGGATTAACAGATTTTGATGAGTTCAGTCATGTAACAAGCGTATTCAATTTTTCTGTCAGTAATTGCCCTGTCACTTCTTTAAACGGTTTTCAGAACTTAACGGCTGCTGATTTTGGTATACAGGTCAACAATAATCCATTCCTTGCTGATATTTCTCAATTAAGCAATATTACCAAATCAAGAACCCTTCAGTTTTTCTATGACCCTCTGTTGCCTAACCTCCACGGTATACACAATGTCACAAATGTAGAAGGAGTGGTAATGATTGTAGGGGATGATGCCCTTTTAAATCTGATTGATTTTAATTCCAATCTTGTAGTATATAATCAGGTAGATC
>JBGAQE010000250.1:0-3002 GCA_044220885.1 Chitinophagaceae bacterium | reverse complement strand
ATTCAAACGCATTCTTGAGATAACAGGTAAGTCCACCATTGCCGAAGTATGGCCAACCCTTGAGCTGTATATCCATGGAGGTGTTTCCTTTTCTCCCTACAGGGAACAGTTTGAAAAACTGATTGGTAAGAAGATTCATTATCTCGATATGTACAATGCCAGCGAAGGATTCTTTGCGGCACAGGATGAACCGGGAGAAGAAGGCATGTTGTTGTTTTGCGACCATGGAGTTTTCATGGAATTCATGCCGGTAGATGAATATGGAAAGAAGAATCCGCAAACAATCGGATTGAATGATGTTGAGATTGGAAAGAATTACGCATTAGTGATAAGTACTAATGGAGGTTTGTGGCGTTATCTGGTAGGTGATACCATCCAATTCACTTCATTACATCCCTTCAGGATAATTGTATCGGGACGATTGAAACATTTTATAAATGCTTTCGGTGAAGAACTGATAGTGGATAATGCCGATAAGGCTATTGCGGTAGCTTGCGAAAAAACAGGTGCGGTAGTGAACGATTATACAGCAGCGCCGGTTTATTTCAGCGATGCTTCCAATGGGGCCCATGAATGGTTGATTGAATTTGAAAAAGCACCTGAATGTCTCGATACATTCATTAAGGAACTCGATGCCGCCCTTAAAGTGGCAAATAGTGATTATGAAGCCAAGAGACATAAGGATATGGCTTTGCGCTTACCCTTAGTGAAATCACTTCCTAAAGGCGTTTTCACTGCCTGGCTCAAACAAAAAGGTAAACTGGGAGGCCAGCATAAAGTTCCCCGCCTTAGTAATGACCGTAAAACCGTGGAGGAAATTCTAAGCTTAAACCAATAATGAATGGCCGAATCCCAACAGGTTTGTAAGAATTGCGGAAATGAATTTTCTGGCAAATACTGCAATCAATGCGGGGAGAAAGTGTACACAGATCATGATAAATCGGTACTGCATTTTTTTGAAGACGCTGTACACTTTTTAACTCATTTTGAAGGAACCTTTTTCAATACACTTGGTGCCATCTTCACAAAACCGGGAAAATTATCACTTGATTATTGCAATGGAATCAGAAAAAGGTATTTCAAGCCTCTTTCCTTTTTCATGCTGCTCGTGATATTGTATCTCTTATTCCCCTTTTTTTCAGGATTAAATATGCCCTTCAAATATTATTTGAACGAGAAAGAATATGCAAGGGAATGGACAGCAAAGAAAACCGGGGTTAATCTTGACAGTATTTCAACAGAAATAAACAAGGCAGTTATATCAAGGAATTTTAATTCTGATGAAGATGCTTTTCAATATGGTTTGATCTATGCCGATTCCGTAATGAAGAAGTTTCCGAAGTATCAGAAACTGGAAACCAAATTCAATAAGACTTCGGAGAAGACGTCGAAGATTCTTTTATTGATCCTGATTCCATTAGCTGCATTTGTATTGTTTTTGTTTTCAATAAGGAAGAAGAGATTCTTTTTCGATCAATTGGTTTTAGCGACTGAACTGAATTCGTTTTTCCTCTTATTCAGCTTCTTCATTGTGCCATTATTGATTACCCTTGTGTACAGGTTTGTTCCAAAGAAGTGGTACTTCATTTTTAGTGATGATGGCGTATCACTGTTTTCCTATTGTGTATTGGCGCTATTCGGTTTTTTTGCTTTCAGGCGTTTTTATAATGATAAATGGTGGTGGGCCCTACCGAAAGGTTTTCTGGTATCGGGAAGCCTTTATTTAATTCTCATGATTATTTATAAAAACGTTTTATTTGCAGTAACTTTTTATTTATCCAAATAACTCTAGTATGAAACTTTTAGATGGTAAAGTGGCCATTGTAACCGGTGCAGCCCGTGGAATAGGGGAAGCGATTGCATTGAAATTTGCAGAAAATGGCGCCAATGTGGCGTTTACCTATGTTAGTGATAGCAGCGCAGAAAAGGCAGCGGCCCTTGAAGCAAAAATCAACGCCCTGGGTGTAAAAGGCAAGGCCTGGAAAAGCAATGCCGGTGATGTAACACAATGCGAATCATTTGTAGCTGAAGTATTGAAAGAATTCGGAATCATCGATATCTGCGTTAATAATGCCGGTATCTCAAAAGATAATCTCTTATTACGTCTTAGTCCCGATCAGTGGGATGAAGTAATACGCGTAAACCTCAACAGCGTATTCTATATGACAAAGCAGGTGATGCGCCCGATGATGAAAGCACGCAGCGGGACAATCATCAATATGAGTTCTATAATTGGAGAAACAGGTAATGCCGGACAAAGCAGTTATGCTGCCAGCAAAGCAGGTATCATCGGTTTTACAAAGAGTGTTGCCAAAGAATTAGGAAGCCGTAATATCAGATGCAATGCCATTGCTCCCGGATTTGTAGAAACTGATATGACTGGTTACCTTAAAGATGGCGAAGGAGCAGAAAAGTATAAAGCTGCTATTCCATTAGGAAGATTCGCATCTGCAGAAGATATAGCGAATGTCACTTTGTTCCTGGCTTCTGATATGGGGTCTTATATAACAGGACAAACCATCAGTGTTTGCGGCGGATTGAACATCTGATTTCAAGAAACTACAACTTAATAGCAAGAGCTTCCATTAAAGGAGGCTCTTTTTTTGTTAATTTGCTTCTATGTCCATCGCCATATTGATAGTATTTGTTCTTGGTTATATAGCTATCGCTTTTGAGGGCGTGATTCGTCTCAATAAGGCAGCAATAGCATTGATTTCAGGAGTGCTGTGCTGGACTATTCTATTTATCAATTCTCCCCAAACGGAAATGGCCAATACTGCACTTGAAGAACATCTGGCAACTATTGCTGGTATTCTATTCTTCCTTCTCGGTGCAATGACCATCGTTGAATTGATAGATGCTCATGATGGCTTTGAAGTGATAACCGGTAAAATTCAAACCACTGATAAAAGAAAGCTGCTTTGGATTGTAAGTATCATCACCTTTTTCTTATCAGCCCTGCTGGATAATCTTACTACCGCCATCGTGATGGTGACACTGAT
>JBGAQE010000042.1:3162-30483 GCA_044220885.1 Chitinophagaceae bacterium | reverse complement strand
GAGTGAAGGCTGTTTTTTCAATTACTGGTAACTGACCGAGTTCAAATCGACCCGAATCTCCCTGAAGAGTGCCATCACTGACGTCAAGATTTTTTTTCCAATTGGAAATATCAGCGGCAAACCTTGCTTTTGCAGCAGTAGCAATAGAATCTGAAGTGGCTGTTACAATCAATGCATCGGCGCTGGCTTCCCACCAATAATTGTTCTTATGGGCTTTGTAATATTGTTGCAATCCTGCTGTATCAAGTGAAGCTATATCCCAAATTTTCCGCTGCATCACTTCAAAAAGCAAGTTGCCTTCCTTGAACTCGCGTAGCTGATAGGCGAAATCCTTATTATATTCTTCCAGATGATCACGATAATACTCCAATGCTGTTGCTTCCGTGTATTTCTCCAGAAGCTGGGTGGTGGTATTGCCGTTTCTCAAAGTCTCAATTCCTTTTATGGCATCTACATAATTCAACCAGTCGCCCATGGTAATATTCTTTTTGTTGAAACCAAACAAAGGCTGGCTATTACCAATCGCTTGTTTTGCCAATTTTGGTTTTCCTTCTAACGCGTTTTGTGTTATGGCTTCAAAAGCAGCCTGATTATACGCGAACTTCTTATATCCTGTTTGTTGTTGAATCTTTTTCAGCAACGCAGAACGGGAAACTACAGCACGGTCATTTGCGGATATTATTTGACGGTAGTTATCCCTTTCAGCAATATTTGTCTTATTTACTGTTACCGGAATAAGTCTGAGTCGCTTTATAATATGGTAGCCATAAGATGTTGCTACGGGTGCTCCAATTTCTTCATCCTGCTTTAATGAGAATGCTGTTGATTCAAATGATGGTTCATAACGACCCACTCCAAATTCCTGCATCTCCCCACCGTTCTGGTAACTGATATTATCGTTACTGAATTGCAGTGCCATATTCTTGAAATCAGCTCCACCCTTTAGTGCTTTGTAAATTGAATCAGCCCTTTCTTTTATGGCTTCTTTCTGTTGTGTACTGGCATCGGGAGGAAAACTCAATAATATCTGTGCCACGCGTATTCTACCTAAAGCTTTCCTTTCAGCAGTTTTTTTGAAAAGATGGAACCCGATACTGCTTCTGAATGGTTTTGATACAGCGCCAGTTGGAATTGAATACACTACATTTTCAATATCATAAGGCAAAACGAAAGTGGTGATATATCCTAATTGTCCCTTGTTATTCCTTGCTTCCGGATCTTCAGAGTATTCTGCTGCTAATCTTCCAAAATCCTCACCCTTCTGTACTCTTGAGTATAAATCTTCCGCCCTTAACCTTGCTTTTTCCACTTCCTGGGCTGAAGCTGTTTTTGGGACCGCAATAAACAGATGAGATACCTGGATATCTTTTGCACTTCTATCCATGGCTTCATCAATCAATGCATTAATGCTTGCCTCGTCATTCATATAGCTCTCTGCAATCTGATTCCTGAAATTCTTTAACTCTGCCACCTGACCCGGAAGTGTATCGAGATGCAAATCGAGCGCAGCCTGTACTTTTAGTTTGAATCGTATATACAGATTTAGATAGTCGCGGTAAGATTGTGCGGTTGGTTTTGTATCGGTATTATTCTTTGAATATGCCTTTAAAAACTCTTCCTGTTTTACTCCATGTGTTCCATAGGTAAAAAGGTTTTGAGCCGCTGCTTGTAAACTAACACCAGTTGCAATTATCAGCAACCATGCTTTAATAAAGCTTTTCATGGCATTAATGGGATGTTGATTTTTTTATCTTGAGAGTGATCACTTCATTGAGTTGCTCCAGGCTTAACTTCTTTGCTACAATTCTCTTGTCTTTATCGAGCAAATATAAAAGCGGGGTTTGGTAAACATCATACAGTTGTTTGTAAGATGGTTTTCCGGCTGCACTTTCTTCCACTTCTTTTGAAGGAAGTTGATATACATGATTCCAGCCTTCCAGTTTATGCTCCCTGATGAATTGCGTCCAATTGTCCTTTCCACCATCTGTCATCACCCCATATATCTTCACTCCTTCTGCTTTCCATTTTGCACGGTATATAGAATCAAGCCTTGGCACGGTTTCCTTACAATGACTGCAGGTAGGGTCCCAGAAACAGACTACTACCAGGTCAGACTTTATTCCATACAATGGATCTGGTTTATCCATCGTATCCACCATATCGAGATTGGCGGCAGGCTGACCAATTAAGTTAGCCATAAGACTATAGGCTCTCTTGGTCATGAACTCTTTATACTGTTCGGTAAAGAAATCTGTTTTACCTGCGTTTACATATTTTTCAAAAAGATGTACAAACACAGCGTCCTGTCCCATGAATTCCGGATTCACATATTTCTGAACAAAGTGTACCATCAGGAACTTATACATTTCCTTACTGGTGCGTGAATACAAGAGCATATAATCCACTTCCTTGATAATGGAATCGGGATTGGGTGCTACCAGGTCACGATAATATCTTTCCAGTTTGGGTTCAAAAAAGGGAGTCCGGACTAATCTTTCATCATCAAAGCTTACGCCTTCCCAGTAATGGGATTTATAATACTGATACGCATAATTGGAATCATATTTCCCGCCCGGATGCTTTGAAACCGGCGGCACTTCAGGATCTTTCATAGCCTTGAAGAGGGCTGATAGATAGGAGGAGGGGAATTTCTTATTTATGCTGTCGCGATAATGCTGCAACTGATTACCCAAAGTCTTCATCCAGCTATTGATGGCTGCCGAATCCTGCGAATTTTTTGCAACTGAAAGATCCTTGTTCGCCTTATTGGCGGCCATACCTGTAAAGTTTGCAAACTTGGTATACTGTTGGAACATGGCATTATCGGCAGAGCCTGTAAAAACTATTCCTGAAGGAAGTTTAAGGGTGTCTGCCGACATTGAAAACCTTTGTTGCTTATCGATCAATAATTCAAATAAAATCTCTTTCCGGGGAGAAACAAGGAAGTAGATACCACCGGGCAATGCCTGCTTTCCGGTAAATACACCATGGGAGTTGGCATCCAGTTTTACTGAATCTGCCAGAGCCTTTTTTGCACCATAATGATATCCAAGATACACCCAGGTATTCTTGTATGGCTTTAAGGTTACAGAGATAGCATATCCGGGTTGAGCGAATAGTTGATGACCCCCAAAGGCCAGTAAGGTGATGAGTAGAAATTGTTTCATGGTAAGTAACAGCGAATAAATATCTAATTTATCGAAATAACAACGTGAAAGCTGTTAATTCCTTGCGAAGATACCCCAATAATATCAGGGAAATAGCCTGGAAATCACCCACTAAAACGGTTTTTCCTGGTTCTGATTTTAAAAAAAGCCGTCCAGCCGGGAAATTGAATGCTTTTCCATCTTTCAATAACAAAAATACATGCTTCCAGAAACCCACAAATGTTAGGAACTAAAGGTTAAACAAAACAGATTGTGGCACTGAAATTGCACTTTTTTGCAGCCAGCAGAACTTATCTATCCCCTCGAAAACAACTCATCCGTTTCGCTCTATTTTTCAATTATTTCCCACAATCAGGATCACGTATCTATTGTATTACTTTATTAAAAAAAGGCTATGATTTTTTTTACAAAACCAAGACTGTCTCAGTTTATGCATTGCTATGGCATTGCTTATGGATGCCAGCACTGTAATTAATGCCCAAACCAATCTTTGCCCAACCTGTTGGGTGCCCGTTACAAGAAATCGCTTTGTAACAAATGTAAACGTATCGAATTCAATAAAGGGATATGTAGAGTTCGTGCCTAGGGTATAATTCCAATACAACAAAACATCCATTGCTTATTTATATTCATGGTGTTGGAGAAGTAGGAGATGGACAATCAGCCACTTCACTTTGTTGGCTGGCATGCGGTTCATTGCCTCTAAGAATTGAACAACAACGTTTCTCAGATACTGTAATATCAAACAAGACGCCTTATTCATTCATCGTTCTTGCTCCTCAGATCGCTTCTTTTGGTACTGTTAATACTAGCGATAGTCCAGAATCTTATCAATTATGCAATAGCACATTACAGAATTGATATCAACGGGATTTATTTAACAGGTATCAGTGCCGGATCAAACCTGATCATGGATTATATGAGTTCATCAGCCACAAATGCAAATAGAATAGCTGCCATAGCACCTTTGGCAAGCTGTAATTATTCAAACTCGGCAGGAGCCAGCAATATCGGAACACAAAGGATCCATTATTAGGGTATACAATGTTCAGTAGATAATATCTGCGGTTCTGGAAATACCGTAAACTGGGCTAATGCCATAAATAGCTATTCACCTGCTGGTAACCCAATGGCTAAATATACACTTACTGGCGTCTTAAATAGTGTATTCCCTCATGATGTCTGGTTTGCCACATATGATTCGGCTTATAAAGAGAATAACCTTAATCTGACTCAATGGATGATTCAATACTCCAGGAATTTTGCAGAAGGTACCCTTCCTGTAAACCTTGGCTCCTATGATGTTAGTGCCGTAAATAAACAAGTATTGGTGAAATGGTCAACTTTACAGGAATCAAATGCAGACTATTTCATTATTGAAAGAGCCGGTGCCGATCTGCAGTTCAAACCCATTGGTCAGGTTAAAGCATCAGGCAATTCAACAACTACCAAAACCTATTCCTTTCAGGATCCTCAACCCCTAAAAGGCACCAGCTATTATAGATTGTCGCTGGTTAACCTTGATAAGCAGCAAGACATATACGAGACAAAGAAAATAGTGAATCGCAGTTTCGGAAACAGTTTCGCCCTCTCTCCTATTCCATCAAGTAACAATATCCAACTCAACTTTGACCTCGAAGTTGCACAACGCCTTCAATTCATTATCCGTGATATAAACGGTCGCACGCTTCGTAACTGGTCGGCTAATTTCAGTTCTGGTTATGCATCCTTCGGAATAAATATCAATAATCTTACCCACGGTGTTTATACACTGGAAATAAGTGGCAACAATACTACCGAAGTCAAAAAATTCATCAGGAACTAATTCCCTGTTTACTATAAAAGATAAAGGGTTGCCTGTAGTTCAGGCGACCCTTTATCTTTTATATCCCCCATTCATGAAATATATTACTTGCTATCCTTCAAAGCGAGTAAATTTAGAGCACAAAACTAGCACTAATGAGAAAAGTCTTTCTGTTAGCAGCACTCTTCGCTGCAACCGGTTTACAGTCACAAACTGTGAACCTCAATACACATTTTAAAAATTGGAAACCAAGAAACATTGGACCAAGCGGCATGAGTGGCCGTATTGTTGCCATTGATGGTGTAGTCAGCAACCCTAATACTGTTTACATTGGAGCCGCCTCTGGTGGTGTTTGGAAAACAGTTAATGGTGGCCTCGAATGGAATCCTGTTTTTGACGAACAGCCTCTTTTGAATATCGGCTCCATTGCCATTCAGCAAAGCAATCCTTCCGTTGTTTGGGTAGGAACCGGAGAAGGCAACCCAAGAAACTCCCTCAACATTGGGGAAGGTATCTATAAAACATTGGATGGTGGAACTACATGGAAAAGAATGGGCCTTGAAAAAACAAGGAACATTCACAGAGTAGTGATTGACCCTACTAATCCCAACGTGGTTTATGCCGCAGCCATTGGTAACCCTTATGGCGAACATCCCGATCGTGGCGTATTCAAAACAACCGATGGTGGCGAAACCTGGACAAAAGTGCTTTATGTAAATGATACCACAGGTTGTGCCGATCTGGTAATGGATCCTTCTAATCCAAATAAACTCATCGCTTCCATGTGGCAGCATCGTCGTCAGCCCTGGACTTTCAAAAGCGGTGGCGCCGGAAGCGGTATGTATATTACTGTTGATGGAGGAAAGACATGGAAGAAACTGAGCAAGGAAGACGGTATTGCAGAAGGTCCCCTCGGAAGAATAGGTATCGCTTTTTCACGAAGCATGCCTACAAGAGTGTACGCAAAAATAGAAGCTACTAAAAACGGATTCTATAAGAGTGATGATGGTGGTTTCAAGTGGACATTGGTAAACAGCGACCCTGCTCAAATTACCGACAGACCTTTCTACTATCAGGAAATATATGTAGATCCAAAAAATGAAAACAGGATTTACGATATCCATTCCACAGTAACATTCAGTGAAGATGGTGGTCGTTCTTTCCAAACATTGATACCTTATAGCGGCATACATCCCGATCACCATGCCTGGTGGATCAATCCAAACGACCCGAATTATATACTCGATGGTAATGACGGTGGACTAGGTATCTCCCGCGACCGTGGTGCCAACTGGACTTTTGATGAAAAACTGCCAGTGGGTCAATTCTATCATATCAATGTAGATAACCAAATTCCTTATAATGTAATGGGTGGAATGCAGGATAATGGTAGCTGGAGAGGTCCTGCTTATACCTGGACCAATGGCGGTATACGAAACTATTACTGGGATAACGTAGGTGGTGGCGATGGCTTTGATGTAATGCCCGATCCCGATGATAATAACTGGGTGTATTCCATGAGTCAGGGCGGTTCTGTTGGAAAACAAAACGTTGCTACCGGAGAAAGATGGTATATCAAACCTCCAACCATCGATATAAATGTAAAACTTCGCTTTAACTGGAACTCTGCCATTGCACAAGATCCGTTCGATACCAAAACCGTGTATTATGGAAGCCAGTTTCTTCATAAGAGTACAAACAAAGGAGCAGGTTGGACAACCATCTCTCCCGATCTTACCATGAATAATCCTGAACAACAAAAACAGGATGAAACAGGTGGGCTTACTCTTGATATTACAGGAGCTGAAACATTCAACACTATCATCACTATTGCCCCATCAGCAAAACAAAGCGGTGTTATTTGGGTAGGTACTGATGATGGAAATGTGCAACTCACAACAGATGGCGGAAAGACATGGACGAATTTCAGAGGCAAAATTCCGGGAATGCCAATTGGTGCCTGGGTACCACAAATACAAGCTTCCCGCCATTCGGCTGGTGAAGCATTTGTAGTGGCGAATGATTATCGCCGTGGCGATTTCAAAACTTATGTGTTCAGAACAACCGACTTTGGAAAAACATGGACCCGATTACTTGATGAAACTAAAGTTAGAGGATATGCGCTTTGTGTACTTCAGGATCCAACTGAACCTAACCTGATTTTTGCAGGAACAGAACATGGGCTTTGGGTAAGTCTTGATAATGGCGCAACTTTCCAACAGTGGAAAAACGGATATCCTTCTGTTTCAACATACGATCTCGCTATTCAGGAAAGGGAAGCTGATTTGGCTATTGCCACATTTGGACGTTCTCTTTGGATATTGGATGATATTAGACCATTACGCAAACTTGCTTCCACTAAAGGTGTACCTGCAAAAAACCTTACCGTATTTGCTGCACCCGATGCCTATCAAGCCAATTATTTACCAGCTAAAGGATATGAGTGGAGCGTTGCTGGTCTTTGGGATGCTGAAAACCGCAGAAGAGGTGCCGCTATTTCTTTCTTCATCAATAAACTCCCGGAAGCACCAAGAAGAGATAGTGCCCGTACTGCTGCTGTAGCACCAACTGAAGCCGTTGCACCTCCTGCAGGTGGTGGCGGTGGTGGTCGTCAGGGCGGCGGTGGACAAGGTGGCGGCGATGGCCGTGGCGGATTTGGAGGCGCTCGTGGTGGAATGGGCGGTGGCTCAAGAGATAGTGTTTGGGTTAGAATTTATAATGAGCAAAACGAATTGATAAGAACCACCCGTTGGAAAGTAGATTCAGGTTTCAACAGAGCATGGTGGGGAATGGAAGAAAAAGGCTTCCGTCAGCCAGGTTCTCCAAAACCAAGACCAGGAAGTCCTGAACCCGGCGGACAATCTGTTTTCCCTGGCACCTACAAAATGGTCATCACTATGGGAAGAGAATCAGATTCAACTTTCATCACTGTAAAAGATGACCCAAGATCTGGTAACAATAATGAAGTTAAAAAGGCTCAAAGAGCTATGGCTGCCCGTCTCAGGAAAAGTACGGACAAGCTTACAGAGTCAATGGACCGTTTAACAGAAGCTTCAGATGTACTTGGTAAGATGTTGGCCCAATTACAAAATGTAGAAGGGAAAGAGGCAGACTCTTTACGCAAAACCACAAGGGCTTTACAAGATTCAGTAAAACTGATTCGTGAGTTCATAAGTGGTAAAACATCCGATCGTCAGGGCATCAGTCGCTCACAAGATCCTACTGTTATGACCCGCGTTCAGGAAGCCAACCAATATATTGCCGCCAAACCTGTAGCTCCTGGTGAACAGGAAGAAAGATTACTGGCAATCGCTGAAAAACAAATTGACATCGCTGTACAAAAAACCAACAATCTTTTCGAAGGAAAATGGAAGGAATACAGAAAACAAGTGGAATCGACTAAGATTAATTTGTTTAAGGATTACAGTCCGATTCAGTAAGGCAAGAGAAGTAATAAGTTATAAGTAATAAGTAGTAAGTTATAAAGTCCTGCTGCCACAAGTCAAATCTTGTGTCAGCAGGACTTTCCTTTGGAACCTATTGAACAATTGGAACCTATTGAACTCTCAAAAGCTTAAACTTTTAGGTTATTTTTGACGCATGAAACTTAGCCATCTATCCGAAACTCTCATAGGCTCAGAAATCGTAAAACTGGTGGTGAGATCCGCGAAAAAATTCGTCAGGGTGAAAAGATCTATAATTTCACTGTAGGAGATTTTGATCCATCCATATTTCCCATTCCATCTGCATTTGAAGAAGAAATAATTACTGCTTACAGACAGCATTTTCACAAATTATCCTGCAGCGGAAGGAAATCTGGACCTGCGCGAATCTTTGAGCAAATTCATAAAGAATGGAAGGATTAGAATATGGCACTGATGAAATATTAGTAGCTTCTGGTGGCCGGCCTCTTATATATGCCACTTTCAGGGCCATCTGTGATAAAGGTGATAAGATAATTTATGCTGTTCCTTCCTGGAATAATAATCACTATACCCATTTTGTAGAAGGCGAACATTTGATGATTGAAGCAAGGGCCGAAGATAACTTCATGCCTACTGCTGCATCCATAAAGCCATTTATAAAAGAAGCAACACTTATATCACTTTGCTCGCCTCAAAACCCAACGGGTACCACTTTTTCAAAAGAAGCCCTGGAAGCAATTTGTGATCTGGTATTAGAAGAAAATAATCGCAGAAGTGACAATCAGAAAAAGCTATACATAATGTACGACCAGATGTACTGGCATCTTACTTATGGCAAAATAGAACACTATAACCCTGTTTCGTTAAGACCCGCCTTAAAACCTTACGTCATTTTCATTGATGCTATCAGCAAGGTATTTGCAGCAACAGGAGTTCGTGTGGGATGGAGCATGGGGCCTGCTACTATCATCAATAAGATGAAAGCCATACTTGGACATATCGGCACCTGGGCACCAATGGCAGAACAAAAAGCTTTAACACGTTTTCTGCCACAACGTGCAGAAATTGAAAACTATCTGGTGCATTTCAAAGCAGCAGTATCTGAAAGACTGCAGCTTATTTTCGAAGGCATTCAAGCGTTGAAGAAAGAAGGATTACCTGTTGATGCCATTGCTCCTGAAGCAGCCATCTATCTTACCATAAAAATAGATGCCGCCGGTAAAAAAACCAGGAACGGTAAATTGCTCGACAACCAGTCATCAGTAACCGCATATATACTTGATGAAGCCCATATAGCTATTGTACCATTCTATGCCTTTGGCAGTCCGAAAGACAATCCGTGGTACAGACTCAGTGTAGGAACTTGTAAGATAGAAGAGATACCCGATATGCTGCAATCACTAAAAAACGCTTTGCAGCAAATTGAAGGTGTATAAAATAAAAAAGGAGGACAATGTCCTCCTTTTCATTATAAGTTTATGTGATTAGTTCTTATTGATAATAAACATAAATGGTTTCAGTTCCTCAGTATTAAGAATTTTCTGAACCTTAGATTTTTTACTGACTTTCTTGTAACTATTCAAATCAAAAACTTCATGAGCAGCGCAAAGATTCTCCGATGTTTCAAATGAAACCAACAAACGGTTTATCTTTTCCAACTCATGTTGAATGGAATCGTCACTAAGAAATTCATCCTTCACCAGGACAAGCATATCGCGATTAGGCACTTTCATCTCAATCAGATTTTAATAACCAACAAATCCCTTGTTCAAGCCACATCCGCATTTCTTGGAAGAACCTCCCATACTGCGGCTGCTACCTGCACAAGATGCAAAAAAAATACTGAGAAACAACAAAATGATCAGGTGCTGAGAACGGACCCTTTTCATAAGAATTGATTTTTACCAATTTAAAACTATTTTACGTCATAATTATTATTATACGTTGCCGGAATTATGCCAAAATACTGGTAAAATAGCCTCTGGGCTAATTGTTTACGCTCCCCTCGACTGGGGTATGGGACATACTACACGTAGTATTCCTATCATAACCACCCTCTTGCAACATAATTATAATGTAATAATAGCCTGTAAATCAAGCCAGAAGAAAATTCTCCAAGCCGCTTTTCCTGATCTTGCTTTCAAAGAGTTACGTGGATATTCAATAACCTATGGAAGAAGTGGTTGGTTCACTACCTTAAAAATTATTTTACAGATTCCGAAAATATTGACAAATATCAAGTTCGAAAAACGATGGATAGACCAAATAGTGACTGAAACTAATCCGGATTATATCATTTCAGACAACAGATATGGCTTTTATAATAACCAGGTGAAGAGTATTCTCATCACACACCAACTTCAAATTAAAACAGGCTTGGGAAAATGGATTGATAAAATAGTACAGAAACAACTTTATAAAACACTTCAACACTTTAGCCATTGTTGGGTACCCGACTTCGAAGATAGCGCTATAAATCTGGTCGGATTACTCTCGCATCCTGATAATCTTTGTCCTATTCCAGTAACATATTTAGGAGGCTTATCAAGGTTACGTACTTGTGTAAACGAAAAAAAGAACGACACGATCCTTTGTCTTTTATCGGGACCTGAGCCGCAGAGAACCCTGCTTGAAATGAAGATTCTCCAGGAAGCCCCCCAGATAAAAAGAAAAATAATTTTAGTAAGAGGAGTTACAGGGCAAGTGTCTTCTATCAGTAGTTCTCCAAATGTTACCATCTTCAACTATCTGGATACAATTGAGCTCTCCAATTATTTATGCGAAGCCGAATTCGTGATATGCAGGGCAGGTTATACTTCCGTAATGGATTTTGCACGGATTGGATGTAAGGCCTTATTGATCCCAACTCCTGGTCAGGCTGAACAGGAATATCTGGCAGAAAGATTAGAAGATATCCGATTTGCACCTTTTCTTAAACAAACTGATTTTAGCATTAAAGCTGCATTGCAGAAAATGACCAATTTCCAGTATCAGCAATTCGAAGGAGATATGGAGCAATATAAAAAAACAATCCCTGCTGCCCTTGAAGCATTAAAAGGATAAGTTCTAAATACTACTTTTGCCGAAACTATTCTGATTGAAAAAGGGAAAAGCCCATGCTGCTGTTATTGCCGCCAATTTCATCTTCGGTATTAATTTCAGTACTGTTCAGTATATCACAAAAAAATTCATCGGTCCCTTTGGATTGAATGTGATTCGCGTTGGTGTAAGCACCCTCTTACTCTGGTTATTATGGAGCTTGTCTTCTACAAAAGCTGCCATCCAGAAAAAACATATCGGGCGTTTTGTACTCTGTGCCATTACAGGGATTGTAATCAATCAGGCCTTATTCATCAAGGGACTATCTATGACCATGAGCATTCATGCTTCTCTGCTGATTTTGGTGACTCCTATCTTCATTACAGGATTAGCTGCCTGGCTGGGAACCGAGCCTCTTACTTACTATAAAGTAGCAGGATTAATTGCAGGAGTAAGTGGTGCAGTAATGCTGGCATTACATAAAGAAGGTGGCGTAAGTGGTTCAGATATGTTCTGGGGAGATGTTTTTATCATCATCAACGCCATCTCTTATGCTATCTATTTTATTCTCGTAAAACCATTGATGCTTGCCTATGAACCCATTCATGTTGTAAGATGGATCTTCACATTCGGACTCATCTTCACAATTCCCATTGGATGGTCACAATTTTCAGTTATTGACTGGGGAAGCTTTACATGGAAAGAATATGCCACTGTAGGTTTCATTGTAATTGGAGCCACTTTCTTTGCATACCTCTTTAACCTCTATGGTGTCCATCATTTAGGGGCTGGAATCACTGGCACCTATATTTATACCCAACCATTTTTTGCAGCTGCCATTGCACTCATATTTTTGAATGAATCCTTCACCATATATAAAATAATCGCCGCTGCACTGATAGTGAGCGGCGTTTATTTGGTTAGCAGGAAAACCTGATATCTATCCTTATTGTTTAACTATTTTCTGAATATCTGAGAAGTCTTCTCCACTTGTACGAAGCAGGTAAATACCACTCGCAAGCGATTCAGTAGGCAAACTGATTCCTGAACTGCCTTCTTTATAATAACCAGCTTTCATCTGTAATACTTTTCCACTCATATCTGTTATGGTAACTGATACCTGTTGTGGTCTTGAAAGGGTTATATATGCTGTAACCTCAGAGCTTACCGGATTCGGCAACACTTTTACCTTAAGTAAAATCTTCTCATTCAATACCTTCCTTGTTTCATGAATATGCCTGTTATTGTCAGCATCTACCTGAACAAGTCGATAATAATTTATTCCTTGTGCCGGACGATCATCAACAACAGAATATGATTTATCAGTTAAGGCGTTGCCTGCAGCCCGTACAGTTGTCAATTCAGAAAACTGCTGATTGGCTCCGGCTCTTTTTCAATAATGAATGAGGCAGCATCCAACTCCCTGCTGGTTGTCCAATTGAGGACTACTTTGCTATTAACCAACCTGGCACTATAGTCAGTCAGTTTTACTGGCAGGTTTATATTCCGCTGGTAGGTGATGAAGAATTCCGACAAATTCTTTCCATTGATCCTATACGATTGGTTATAGAGTAAACTCCATGTATCGTGGCCCCATGGCATACAATAATCATTGATATTGGCAGGAGGCCAAACCGGAGGAAGAACAGCAGGAATCTTTATCAGGGATTTAAATGTTGTGAAAGTACCTGCAGAAGGATTTGCTGCAAGAATTCCATTATACCATGTTTGAGTATATCAGGAAAACAACTATAAGAATCGTCTTCACATTGTATAAATGTGAAAGGAAGAATCATTCCAATATTTGTAGGAGCTGAATTAGATTTGGGTGTTCTTCTACAGAACAAACTGATGCAGTAGATGCACCAGCAATTCTCCAGCAATTCTCTGAGCCCTGGCCAAACTATTTCCTGCATATTCCACTACCATATTAGCACCTGTACTCATACCAGTAAGATAAATGCGGTTTATGTTAACACGATAGTTGGCTACCACATAGTCAATCACAGAATCCACTGCATTGGCAGAAGGATAATTGTTGTTACCATAATCGTATTGTACATACTGAGGAGAGATAACAATAAACTTATAGTCAATGCCACCCGAATTAACCACTTCCTGGAAAGTGCCACTTTCAATACGACCAGGTAGTGAATTCACCTGATCACTTAATAGGGAACACAAATCTGAACTGGTGCCCTGACCCGCTGCACCTAACCCATGGAAATAAATTATTACAGGGTACAAAGTATTAAGGTCTGCTGGATTGTACCCCGCAGGCGTAAACTCCAGTAGGCCCTTAAACCTTGGAGAAGCCGCATTCCCGATAGAAATACCACTTACTTTCTTTTGACGCATGGAAGGGTATCCCGGACAAGCGGTTTGTCCAACTACAGAAATAGTAGACAATAGAAATAGAAATAGCGATATCGACTTTAATGAAAAGTTGATCGACAGTTTGGTAGAAATCATTTGCATAGCATCAGGTTTTGGTCTGTGAGAGGATTCGAACAAACTGTTTTCGGGAGGTTACTCGGAAAATAAGGGGAATTAAAGTTAAGGGAATTT
Source organism: Chitinophagaceae bacterium (assembly GCA_044220885.1). Taxonomy (GTDB): domain Bacteria; phylum Bacteroidota; class Bacteroidia; order Chitinophagales; family Chitinophagaceae; genus Endoryza. The sequence continues at coordinate 16,480 of JBGAQE010000042.1, read as the reverse complement.
TGTATTCAAACTACTATCTGGAATAAGTACAGAAATTATCTCGATGTCGGATAATCGAAAAAGAGGAATCTGGGGCTTGCCTTTTCAAATTCTTTCCAGGATTCACCAGCATAACTCACAGCATAAACAGACCCTGTTGGCATATTATCTACACGTACAGAAGATAATGTATTAGCCAATTCTGTTATACCTGGGTTGTGGCAAAAAATAGCAAGAGAATTGACAGTGTCGGGTACCTTGCTAATGGTATTCAGAATGGTCTCAGGAGCGGCCAAATACAAATCCTTATCCCATATTATAGCTTCGGTATCATATCCCATTTCACGGGCAAAAAGGAGAGCGGTCTTTTCAGCCCTTAATGCAGGACTTGAGATTATACTGTCGAAATGAATTTCTCTTAATTTGAGCCGCTTGCCCATATCGGCAGCGTCCCTTTTGCCCCTGTCGTTCAAGGGTCTTTCAAAATCAGTAGCACCAGGTTCAGCCCAACTACTCTTTGCATGTCTTACCAAAAAAAGGGTCTTCATAAATAAAAAAAGGGGAAAATAATTTCCCCTTCAAGTTAAGAAGTTGCAATCAAAGGAATTAGAAATATTCAGTTCTTTTAATCAGGTTTTTCAATTGGCAATAACGGACATGCTATTTATAGCAAATTTTCTGCCAGAATTGAAATCAATACCCTCTCACATTTTTTCCTTCCATATAATTGAGGAATGCCTTGTTCACCACTTTGTTGCCTCCGGGTGTTGGATAGTTACCAGTGAAATACCAGTCGCCGGTATTTGTAGGACATGCCAGATGTAAAGATTCGATAGTCTGGAATATCACTTGAACCGGGAATGGCAATCCCTGAGGAGTAATCAATTCAGCAATCTTATTCGATAATTGTTCTGTAGTAAAAGGCTTGTATACTTGTTGAACAACATTTTCTGCATGCAGGTTACCTGTTCTTTGCATCTCTTTCACTTTCTCATAAAGCACTGTAAGATGATCTTCTTTACCGCTATCTTTCCAAAGCGCTATTGCAGCTCTGAAAGCTATAAAGTCTCCCAGTTTACTCATATCAATACCATAACAATCGGGGTATCTAATTTGGGGAGCAGAAGAAACAACAATGATTTTTTTAGGGGATAACCTGGCCAGCATCCTCACAATGCTTTCCTTTAGCGTAGTGCCACGCACAATTGAGTCGTCGATAACAACAAGGGTATCCTGATTTTTTGCAACGGTGCCATATGTAATATCATAAACGTGCTGCACCATTTCATTCCGGTTAGCATCTTCGGTAATAAAGGTCCTGAGCTTTACGTCTTTGATGGCGACCTTTTCTACCCGAATTCTTCTGTTGATCATTTCAGACAGTTTCTCTTCATCAAAGTCTTTGCCCCAGGCCATGATCCGCTGTATCTTGATCTTATTCAGATAATCTTCCATCCCTTTCAATAAGCCATAGAAGGCTACTTCGGCTGTATTAGGAATGAAAGAGAAGATAGTATTCTTTAAGTCGTGATTGATGGCGTTTAACACCTGCTCGCTTAGGTTATAACCCAATCCGGAACGTTCACTATAGATTTTTTCATCACTGCCGCGGCTGAAATAGATCCTTTCAAAACTACACGCCTTGCGTTCTTTAGCAGGAATAACCTGTTCAACCTGTACTGAGCCATCAGCCTTTACAATCAATCCTTTTCCTGGCATCAGTTCCTGAACCTCATTCTCTGCTACATTAAATACGGTACGGATAGCGGCCCTTTCAGAAGCAGCCACTACAACATCATCATCCATATAGTAATAGGCAGGCCTTATTCCATGTGCGTCTCTGAAAACAAATGAATCCCCATTACCCAAAAGTCCACCAACTGTAAAACCACCGTCGAAAAGAGCAACTGATTTTTGCAAGAGTTTGAGTACATCAAGATTTCCAGGAAATTCCTCATCGGCTTTAACAAGGAAATGATGAATCACTTCCATCATGGCCGCCAGGTCACTTTGTTTCTGGAATTCTCCCGGTTCCATATTCACCAATGCAAATAGTTCATCGGTATTTACCAGGTTGAAATTACCTGCCAGTGCCAGGTTACGGGCTGGAATAGTGTTGCGCTTTATAAATGGATGACAGAATTCTGCGTTATTCTTTCCCTGGGTGCCATAGCGAAGATGTCCCAGTAACAATTCACCTAAAAAGGAAATATGCCCTTTCATCAATCCGGGATGGCGGGTAATATCGCTTTGGAACCTTTCGAGTTCCTTTACTTCATTATTGATCTTGGTGAAAATATCTACTATAGGTTGCGGGGCACTGCTTCTGATACGTTGTAAGAATGGGTAGCCGGGTTCAACATTTAACTTAACCGCAGCCACGCCTGCTCCATCCTGCCCCCTGTTATGTTGCTTTTCCATAAGGAGGTAGAGCTTATTTATGCCCCAAAGAACCGTACCATACTGTTGCTGATAATAAGAGAATGGCTTACGTAACCTAATGAATGCCAGCCCACATTCATGTTTTATAGCATCACTCATGTAAAGATTTACGGTTGTACAGGAAAGCGCAAATGTAAGCCGAATTATCAAATTGCCGAAAGGCTGTGGAGGATGTGGGTAAATGGGCAAAAAAAAAGGCCCCTCAGTCTTCATAGGATTGGGGGGTCAGTTTTTCATTAAGATAAAAGATCAATACCGGGACTGGTTGCGGTTTTTCATGGAACCAATTTTACCGGATTTTCATAAGATAGGGATAGATTGCAAACCGCAGGTAAGATTCCATTTAATTGACTCACCTACAAGCATATCTATACATATTCCTATGTTCTACATAGTAAACCGCTTACCCTCTACGGGTAATCTTTTAACCACTTAACTTCTGAGTAAACATCAGATATAAGTAGCCGTATTATTGATGAAGTTCACCAATGAGGCTGAATTCTTGAGTTTCAATTTCTTAAGGATATTATGCCTGTGTACTTCCACTGTTTTCAGGGAAATATTCAATTGGGTAGCAATTTCCTTAGAAGAGAATCCTTCCTTAATCAGGTTGATGATCTGTATCTCCCTTTCAGTAAGTGCATTTACGTTTGGTGTATCCTTGTTTTCTTCAAGAACCAGTTCAGATATATTATTCTTGATTTCGTCGCAGATATACTTGTTGCCATTCTGCACTTCCATGATGGCTTTGATCATCTCTTCCTTTGATGAATTCTTTGTTACATAACCACGGGCTCCAATCTGCAGCATCTTTTTAGCATATGCCGGTTGTGAGTGCATGGAAACACCAATAATTTTTGAAGCAGGAGAAACCTTACGGATTTTTTCAGTGGCTTCGAATCCTGAAATAGGTGTCATGTTGATGTCCATCAAAATGATGTTTGGACGTTTCACCTTGGCAACTTCAACCGCTTCCTCAGAATCGCCGCATTCAGCAACCACCTCAAAACGGGGGTCGTTATTCAGAATGAAACTCCAGGTTTCACGGATCAGTTTGTGATCGTCAGCAATGAGAATACTTACCTTTTGCATAAAAGTGTGTTTATAGGTTTGAAGAAATAGGTACATGTATATTTAAAGTGCATCCTTTTCCGGGTGCAGTTATAATATCAACTTTTCCATTAAAGAGCTCAGCCCTGCTTGAAATATTGAACAATCCCAATCCCTTATTCTGTTTCACCATCTCCTGATCAAAGCCTTTACCATCGTCTGATATGCTAATACTCACCGATTCATTATCAGCCGAAAGTTCTATCACCATATTTTTTGCACCCGAATGTTTTATCACATTATTCACCTGCTCCTGAGCAATCCGGAACAACATCAGTTTTAAAGGTTCGCTTAAATAATCATCTATCATGTCGTGATGATAGAACTCTACATTTAGCTTTCTTGTGAGCTTTATACTATCTACCAAATCCTGAATAGAATCCACCAAGCCCAGATCTCCAATACTGGAAGGAACCAGCGACCTTGAAATAGCCCTGATCTCATTAATAGCATCTGAGATACTTTTCGTACTCATATCTATCAGGTTATCCCTTTCCTTATCATCACTCTTCGCCACTTCCAGATAAAGCTTCGCCGTAGAAAGAATCTGGTTTACATTATCATGAAGTTCTTTTCCGATAATAGAACGTTCTTTCTCCTGCGCATCCACAACAGCCTGTGCAACCAGCTTCTGCTTATTCAATTGTTGCTTCAATAGTTTTTTCTCCATCTCCCTCTTCTCGGTTACATCCTGCATGGATCCCACCATCCTGCTCACTTTCCCCATTTGATTATAGATAAGAAAACCCCGGTCGCTCACCAATACATATTTACCATCTGCTTTCTTGAAACGGTATTCATCCTGCCATACGTGCTGACTATTACTTTCAATAAACTTCGACAGACCATCTATAACACGATTCTTATCCTGCGGATGGATATATGATTCCCATACACCATTGAAATCGGAGAAATAACCGGCCTTATAACCGAATAAAGTATGGAACCCTTCACCCCAATAAATTGTATCGCCAATCAGGTCAGCATCCCAGATAGCATCATTGGTGGCCATCGTAGCCAACAGATAGCGCTCATTACTGATCTTGATTTTCTCTTCAGATTGTTTGTTCTCAATAATCATCTTAAGATATTGACCATCCTTTCAATAACTGGGAATTCTTCAGCAGATGGTTCTTTTACTTGTGCATAGTAGATGGCAAAAGTGGCTAAAGGTTGACTCTGTGAACTGAAGATCGGATATGACCAACATGACCGAAGACCATTCTCTGCTGCTAATTCCCGATATTCTGCCCACAACTCACTTTCTTGAATATCCGAAACAATTATATTCTTCTTATAATACATGGCCGTGCCACAAGAACCTTTGCTAGGACCTATGCTAATTCCATTAATAGCTTCAGTATATGGCTTAGGAATACTTGGTGCTGATAAGGTTTCTAATGTATTATCATCAGCCTGTTTTATCAATACAGAACAGAACATTCCTTCAAACGCTTTTTCCAGACCCTTTAAAAGAAAATCAGTGATATCCTTCAAGGAAGTCTGATGACGGGCATTCATCTCCAGCGTTTCTTTCTCCAGGGCTAAAAGCATTTCCTGGCGCTTACGTTTTGTGATATCCCTGAAGTATATGAATAATCCTTGTGCTGAAGGAAAGGCACTTACTTCAAACCAAATCTTAAATCTTGAACTATAGAAGTCGAGGAAAACAGTTTCCTTGTTAACAAGCGCTTCCTTAATTCTCTCTACATATTCCTGCGCTAATCCAGGAAAAATCTCGGTAGCTTTCTTTCCTATCACATCCACCGACCGTATACCGGTCGTTTTCTCAAATACCCTGTTCCAGAGTAATACTTTCATTTCATTGTCAATAGCAATGAAACCATCTGTAATACTGTTCAGGATATTATTGATCCGTTCAGAATACTCACGTAACTGTCGCTCATTCTGCTGCAATTCCAGCTCGGCGGTCTTTGTATGAGTAATATCCACAAATGAAGTAACCACAGCATCCGGGGTTAATCGCTGATCAGTATAATAAACCGGCTCTGTATTTACAGAAATCCAGGTAAGTGTGCCATCTGGTTTATAAATACCCATTACAATCCCTTGCAAAGATTTACCTGTTTGCTGTGTAATCTTGAATGGATATTGATCAGATGGAAAGAGTGGCATCTTCATGTATGGCAACAACCTTATAATCAAAATTCAGCCTGCCTTTCCTATATTCATCACTTATGCCAAGTATCGATTCGGCACTCTTATTACTTGCAATCACTACGCCCTCACGGTCATAAACTATGATACCTTCACCCATTGCATTTACAACTGAACGGTATCTCTCTTCACTTATACGAAGCGCTTCTTCAGATTTTCTGCGATCGGTAATATCCCTGTTATTGCCTACATATCCTATGCGGTTACCTTTCTCATCGGTAAGGAACGTGACAGCACTATGTATATAAATTCTTCTTCCGTCGTTACGGTCAAAATATATTTCCCCACTCCAATGCCCATATTTAGTGAGATGTTCAAGACTTAACTGATAAGTATCGTTAAGGAACTCCATCTTAACAAAGTCACTCATGGGTTTTCCTATGATTGTTGAAGCCGGAATACCATAAATGTTTTCAGCCCCTTTATTCCATGTGATTACATTATTATCAAAGTCAAGAGCAATAATTGCTTCTGAAACTTCCTGCATCACCCTTGCCTGAAACCGCATTTGCTCTTCTATCAGTTTCCTGTCGTGGATGTCTACAAATGAACCGATATATCCTAAGAAACTACCATCAGGCAAAAATCTTGGAATAGCCTCATCAATCACCCAGCGATAATCACCTGATTGTTTTCGCGCCCTGTATTCAATCAACACCCGCTCTCTTTTTTTCAAAGTTCTGAATACTCCTTAATTGCAACTTTATGATCTTCCGGATGTATCAATTCTGCCCAGGCTTCATCGGTAGCCTGATCTGCTTCGAGTCCTGTAAATTCCGTAAAACTATTATTCACATAAAACACTTTATCATTTTCATCTGAAACCCAAATCATTACCGGTGTGTTCTCTGCCAATTGCCTGAACCGGGCTTCACTTTCCTGAACAATCTGCTGTGCTAACTTTTCTCTCCAACGCATTCCCAAGTGTAATGGCAAATGTTTCAAACATATCTTTCTCTACAGATAACCAGTTATGTTTTCGTTTTTCACTTTCCAGAACAGGTATCCCCAACAAGATTGCTGTACAATTATAGGTACAAGCAACATTTTGTTAAATGAATGCTTCTTCAGGTATACCTTGAACTCACAGTCAGGAAACTGGGAAGTTTGTATTTCCTTTGAAGTAACAAGCAGTGGTAATTTATTTAATACCGCATTTAATATTGAAGCTGATATGCTTAAATCTTTTTCTGCTCCTACCAACTGTTTTTCAGAGTTTCCTTTCCAATCAAAAGTCAGCTCAAATACATCCTGCTTTCCAGATTCCTTCCTGTTTTCAAAAATGCAAATGCTATCGGCTTTAAATACTTCACCCAATCTGCCAATGGCTTTCGAAACCACTTTCTGATAGTCATCCTGCTTCAGGAATTGATTTGTTACATCTGTTATCATTGAAAGCAGCTGATCTTTATAGATCAACTCCTCCTGTACTTTTATAAGGGGAGATATTTCATTAGCTATAGCAATCAGTGATTCCACCTTTCCGGATTCACCAATTTCCGGAGTAAGTGTTATTAAATTATACTCCTTTCCAGGGTGGCTTACAGATGGTATCTTGAATGTGAAGTTATCAGCAACGCCTGTTGAAAATACTTTTTCACCAACGGCCTTTAATTTTTCCCATTTCTTATTATCCAATCCCAGATCCAAAGCAGATTTTCCAATAAAAATATCAGGTGGTTGGTTGAAGGTTTCTTTTACTGCCTTGTTTACATAGGTGAATTTAAAATCCGGAGTTATCCGATATATCATTACAGGAACATTCTCCGAAAGTTTCTATAGTGCTTCTCCTGAAGAGATACTTCATTTTCTGCAAGCTTCAAGGCTGTGATATTACTTTGCGTGCCCCATACTCTTACCAGGTAGTCGTTCTCCACAACCCCTACAAGATTATTCATGGTATAAACAGATTGTCCGTTTATATCCACCTGATGAGATTCTATATTCTCGGCACGATACCCTGCTCGTATGAATTCCCTTAAGAAATTCATGTTTTGAGGAAGAGATCTTGGCAACAAAAGATCCAGTTTCATACCACAAACCTCACTGGCTTGCCGATAACCAAATGTCTTAGCAAAAACATCGTTGCATTCTACAACGGTTGCGTAATTATAAATATCATCGATAAGGGCATCTTCAGTATACTCACTTAATTTACCAGGTATGCCTTCAATACGCCATATACCTTCTGAACTTTGCTGAATAAATGCCTTATAACGTTCTTCGCTTTCTTTTAAGGCTTCTTCTATATTTCTTTGGCGGGTGATATCTCGCTGTGTGCCCCAAATGCGGAGCAGGTGATTATCTTCAATTATTCCTACCAGGTTGTTTAGAAAATACTTTTTATTGCCATCTTTATCCAACTCCATCGATTCAGCATCCACCATCTTAAAGCCTGCTGCTACGAAGGCTGATAAATAAGCAATATTAGACGCGTCATCTAATGGCATCATTTCAGGTAAGCGAATACCCAGCATTTCAGATGAATCTTCATAGCCATACATCCTAGCAAAGGCCTTATTGCATTCGGATACATACCCGTTGGCAGCTACATATTCCAAAATTGCCTCGAAAGTTTCATCAATAGAAACTTTTCCTGGTATTTCAATACATCAGATTCCTTCAGATGAATTTTCCAAGAAAAGTGATATACTTCCTTTCAGCAGTAGCTCTTTGGTCAGATAATTTTGTGAACTGCGATGCTTAACGATTTAGAAGTAACCGAAGCTTCCCATTTATATTTAGTGGCTCCTGCATTACCATTCGATACCCTTGAAATGGAACAATTCAGGGAAACCGTTTTCCTGCCAGATTTTATGATTATTTCTATAGGAGAATCAACAGCATCAAGTCCGCCAATTAATATCTCTTGAATTTTTTGCTTGAAATTGACTTACAATATCAATAACACAAATGCCTTGATTTCAGAAATTACTTTGTCTGTAACATAAAGAAAGTCTTCAGAAGCTTCGAGGATGATACCTTGTGAGTCTGTGCAGAGGTTTATCGGGGTAGTTGAAAAACCTCCATGAGGACCGGATTTTAGTTGCTGCTTTTGCATACGGTTTTCTTAAGCAAAACCAAATAGTACTTAGGTTTAGGTCCCGTTTTTAGGGATATCTTAAACGTAAATACTTATCTAAGCTAAAGAAAACGCTATAATCGCTTACTGACTTACAGCAAAATTTTATAAAATTAGGTGTTTGTACTTACTGAGAAACCTTTGCTGCATATTGCCACCAATTCTTCAAATTGAGCAGGATTTGAACTCATCATCGAGCATGATGTAATAGTTTGGCAGTTTTGTAGCAAACCATTTTTCCAAAACCTGTTGCTTTTTGATTTCCAGTGCCCTTAGAGATATCCTGTTATAATCGTCTTTGAAGTTCTCGCGATGTGGCTCTGTACGTGTTTTAAGATATACTAAACGCGTAGCCTTTTTACCGGTTTCATCAGTATAAGTTACAGGCTTTGAATACTCACCTACTTTCATTTTATCGAGCATTAAAACAAGGTCCTTATCTAATTGGTCTATAGTGAGATAGCTACTACCATTCGTAGGACTTTGTCTTAATCCACCATAGTTTTTAGATATTTCACTTTCACTATACTTACTGGTAGCTTCTCCAAAAGTAACAGTACCGGAAATAAGTTTGGCTCTTACGGTATCCAACTTAGCTGTTGCAATGGCAATTTCAGTTTCAGTAATTTTTGGGATGCGGAGAATATGACGTACCACAGCATCATCCCCATTACGCTGTACCATTTGAATGATATGATACCCGAATTTTGACTTGAATACTGGCGACACCTGACCTTCCTTCAATCTGAATGCATGATTAACAAATGTAGGATCGAAGTTCTTTTCAGTACGGTTGATAGTATACTGACCACCACTATTCTTACTACCCGGATCCTCAGTATATATTGATGCAAGTGTTTCAAACTTCGACTGCCCCGATTCAATTTGCTTTTTAAAATCTGTCAGCTCATCAATTGATAACTTATCAAAATCACGACTGGCTTTTGGGAATACTACAATCTCTCCAAATTCCACTTCTGATTCATAAAAAGGCAAACTGTCTTTTGGAATTTTATCCCAGTATACTTTTGCTTCCTGAGGAGTGATCTTGATATTCTCAACCACTTTATCTTTCATTCTTTCAGCCAGTTTCATTTCTTTTACCGACTGACGGAAATCTTCCTTGATTTGGTAAACAGTACGACCGGCAATTTCTTCCAGCTGTTCCTTACTGCCATACATTTGGATATAGCTACGAATCTTATTTTCCAATATGGCATCAATTTCCTCATCACCAACAATGATAGAGTCCTTTTCTGCTTGTAACATCAGGGCCTTGATGATCAGGATCTGATCCATAATGGCACAAGGAGCATCTTCCGGAACAGGTTCATTACGGCGTTGCTTATCCAGAATTTCGTTGTACACGTCTGAACGCAGGATGATCTTATCACCTACAATTGCTACAATCTTGTCTGCTACTACTTTATGCTGCGCCATCATTGATGGAGCGAAGAGCCACAAGGCAGTAAGTAAGGTCAGGAATCTTTTCATACCATTATATTACAATCCTCAAAAATACTCGTCCCGGCCAGAAGCCGGTTTACTCAGAGGCTTATTTAACAAAAGTTTCTGCGGCTATTACTAAAAACAAATCCCAAAGGCGCCACCTCCGGGATTGTTATGGAAACCGGTTCCGGTTCCTTTATAATGTTCTCTTAACTTCTTCTTCTTCAAAGGCCTCTACTATATCACCCACCTGGATATCGTTGAAGTTTTTGATGGTCAATCCGCACTCCATGCTTGAAGCAACGTCTTTCACATCATCCTTGAATCGTTTCAGGGAAGCAAGTTCAGCACTTTGGCCCTCACCCTTCGGATATTCCACGATACCATCACGAATGATACGGATCTTAGAATTACGGGCAATCTTACCATCCAGTACAAAACATCCCGCCACTGTTGCTTTATCGAAGCGGAATACGTTACGTACTTCCACATTGGCAACAATTTTCTCTTTGATTGTAGGTTCCAACATACCTTCCATCGCGCTCTTGATTTCTTCAATAGCGTTATAGATGATTGAGTAAAGTTTTATTTCCACGCCTTCGCCTTCGGCCAAACGGGCAGCCTGTGCAGAAGGACGAACGTTAAATCCTACGATGATAGCATCAGATGCTGTTGCCAGCAATACATCGCTTTCTGTAATGGCACCCACGGCTTTCAATACAACGCTCACCACAATTTCCTGAGTAGACAGTTTCTGTAAGGAGTCGCTTAACGCTTCTACCGATCCGTCCACGTCACCCTTGATGATCAGGTTCAGTTGTTTGAAGTTACCAAGAGCCAAACGACGACCGATTTCATCGAGTGTGATATGTTTCTTGGTCCTGATACCTTGTTCACGTAATATCTGTGCTCTTTTATTCGCTACTTCTTTTGCTTCGCTTTCATCGGCATATACCTTGAATTTCTCACCAGCCTGTGGGGCTCCGTTCAAACCAAGGATCAATACCGGTGTGGATGGAGGTGCTTCTTCAGAACGTTTGTTACGTTCATTGAACATAGCTTTCACCCTACCGAAATTCTGACCCGATACAACGATATCTCCTAAGCGAAGTGTACCATTCTGAACAAGCACGGTAGCTACATATCCACGACCCTTATCAAGAGTAGCTTCAATAATGGTACCTGTAGCTTCCTTATCTGGGTTAGATTTCAGGTCGAGCAATTCAGCTTCCAGCAATATCTTTTCAAGAAGAGCATCTACATTCAATCCTTTCTTCGCACTCAGTTCCTGACTTTGGAATTTACCACCCCATTCTTCCACCAACAGGTTCATCTGAGATAACTGTTCGTAGATCTTTTGAGGGTTGGCGCCATCCTTATCAATTTTATTGATAGCGAATATCATTGGCACATTCGCCGCTTGTGCGTGGCTGATAGCTTCTTTTGTTTGAGGCATCACCGCATCATCTGCCGCAATTACGATAACTGCAATGTCGGTTACCTTGGCACCACGGGCACGCATCGCTGTAAAGGCTTCGTGACCAGGAGTATCAAGGAAGGCGATTTTCTTACCATTCGCCAGCGTAACCTCATAAGCACCGATGTGCTGGGTGATACCACCCGCTTCACCAGCTACTACATTGGCACTACGTATATAGTCGAGCAATGATGTTTTACCGTGGTCAACGTGACCCATGATGGTAACAATGGGAGCTCTTGGCACCAGATCCTCTTCTGAATCCTCTTCTTCCTCTTCCTCCATTTCCATTTGCTTCTCCATATCGATGAATTCCACATCGAAACCGAATTCACTTGCTACCAGTTCAATTACTTCAGCATCCAAACGCTGGTTGATGGAAACCATCAATCCAAGGCTCATACACTTACTGATAACTTCAGCAAAACTTACATCCATCAGGTTAGCCAATTCACTAACACTGATAAACTCTGTCAGCTGCAGCTTGTTGTCTTGTGAATCTTCAGATCCTGCCTGATCGGCAACACCCTGACGTTTTTCACGACGATATTTCGCTTTCAGGCTCTTACCACGGCCACCAGTACCCGCAAGCTTAGCCTGCGTTTCACGAATCTTATTCTGGATTTCTTTTTCGTCAATTTCTTTTACTTCGCGTGGACCACGAGCGGGACCTCTTTGCGGACCACCTGGACGGTTACCACCACGGAAACCACCACCTTGCTGGCCGCCACCACCGCCACCCTGACGAGGCGCTTCACCATCCTTGCGTTTAAACAACTCTGGAGTAGTGCTTGGTTTGAAATCCTTTTTCTCGATAGGGATACGCTTGCGTTTCCTTTTCTCATCACCTGGTTTAGGACGAGTATCGCTTTCAACCGGCAATTCTATTTTACCGAGAATTTTAGGTCCTTCCAATTTTTCAGCCCTGATATTTTCAATAACAGCCGGACCTTCTTCTTCCTGAACAGCTTCAACTTCTGGCTTAACTTCTACAACCGGAGGGGCTATTACTTCTTCTGCCTCCTGCTTTTTCTTCTTAGCCTTTGGTTTTTCTTTTTCTTCTGGTACAGGGGCTTGTTCTGCAGGAGCTGCTTCTGCTTTTTTCTTAACGATCTTCTTAGGGCGGGTAGAAGAATCGATAGCAGAAAGATCTATTTTATCTAAAACCTTTAAACCTTCAATTTCGGGAGCCTCTACTTTCACTACTTCGGGAACTACAACTTCCTCTACCTTTTTCTCAACTATCACCTCAGGTTTTTGTTCAACAACAACCGGAACTACCACTACTTCTTCTTTAGGTTTTTCTTCCTCTGCTTCCTTCTTGGTTTCCTTTTTGAAAACCACTGCATCTTCTTCTTTCTTCTTCTTCGCTTCCACACTTCCCTTGGGCAAATCGATCTGGTCGCTTTTCAGCTTTGCTACTTTATCGCTTTGGAATTCCTGTTGCAAACAACGATACATCTCCTCCGTCAATTTCGACGTAGGCTTAAGGTCGTCTTTGCCAAAACCTTTTGCTTCCAGGAAATCAATCAAGGTATCCTGGCCAACATTGAATTCTTTGGCCGCTGCTAACAGTCGCGGTAATTTTAAATCTGACATTC
>JBGAQE010000042.1:0-3153 GCA_044220885.1 Chitinophagaceae bacterium | reverse complement strand
CGGTTATCCAATAAGTTCTGTTTATTCTTTTTCGAATTCTTCTTTCAATACTCTTCTTACTTCCACAATTGTTTCCTTCTCCAGATCTGTTCTTCTTTCCAGTTCTTCAGCTGTCAGTTCAAGCACACTACGAGCGGTATCACAACCGATGCGCTTGAATTCATCGATGATCCATGTTTCAATTTCATCACTGAATTCTTCCAGATCGATATCGAACTCTTGTGGTTCGCCTTCAGTATCACGGAATACATCAATACTATAACCTGTCAGTTCCTGAGCCAATTTGATATTAACCCCTTTCTTACCGATAGCCAGAGATACCTGATCGGGTTTGAGGTAAACATTCGCATGCTTAGTGTCATTGTCAAGCTCCATATTGGTAATACGGGCAGGAGTCAATGAACGCTGTATCAGTAACTGAATATTATTTGTCCAGTTGATTACGTCGATATTCTCATTCTTCAATTCGCGAACGATACCGTGGATACGGCTACCTTTCATACCTACGCAGGCACCTACCGGATCTATACGGTCGTCGAATGATTCAACAGCCACTTTCGCTCTTTCCCCTGGTTCACGAACAATCTTTTTGATAACGATAAGTCCATCGAAAATTTCAGGCACTTCAATTTCCAGCAATTTAGCAAGGAAAGAAGGAGAAGTACGGGAGAGAATGATAACAGGTGAGTTGTTCTTCAGTTCCACTTTCTTCACAACAGCACGGGTATTCTCGCCTTTCTTGAAATAATCTTGTGGTATCTGTTCAGATTTTGGAAGAATCAGTTCATTGCCTTCTTCATCCAGCATCAGGATTTCTTTTTTCCATACCTGGTAAACTTCAGCGCTGATGATATCACCAACACGTTCGCCATATTTCTTAACCAGAACATTCTTTTTCAGGTCGCTGATACGGCTGGCCAGTGTTTGTTTGGCAGCCAGGATAGCGCGACGTCCGAAATCGTAGATATTCACTTCTTCATATAATTCCTCACCTACTTCAAAGTCGGGTTCAATTTTCACTGCATCGCTATAGGCTACTTCAGCCAGCGGATCTATCACAGCACCATCTTCAACGATCATACGTCTGCGGATGATTTCCAGGTCGCCTTTCTCAGCGTTCACGATCACGTCGAAATTTTCGTCGCTACCGAATTTTTTACGGAGCAATGTCTTGAATACGTCTTCCACAACTTTCATCATCGTGGGACGGTCGATATTTTCGGCTTCCTTAAACTCCTGGAAAGCTTCTATCAGATTGATACTTGCCATAATCTACAATTTAAGAACCCGGTAACCCGGAATTTAAAATACTACCTGAAGTTTGGTTGATTTTATGTTATTGAATAGAAAATCGTGTGTGATAACTTCTTTCTTTTTGTTTTTTCCTCTGGTTTCTTCTACCGTTATGCCTTCTTCGCTCACTGCTGTCATTTTCCCTTCGATTTTCACACCGTCAAGCAGGAGTACTTCCACGGGACGACCCACATTTTTTTGATATTGGCGATGCCATTTCAGGGGTTCATCCAGTCCGGGAGAAGATACTTCCAATGAAAAATCATCTTCCGGAAAAAGGGAGGCTTCCAGTAAAAGTTTGTAAAGAGCTCGGTTATAGGAAATGCACTTTTCAATCGTAATACCTTGATCTCCATCGAGATATAACTTCACGTTATTGGTAGGCTTAATACGCAGGTCTACAATGAAATACTGCGGCTCATCTGCCAGTAAGCCTTTTACCATTTCTTCTATCGTGCTGATTGTACTGTCGCTGTTCATGTCAGGTAAATAAAGAAGGGAACGGACCCCGTTCCCTTCTTCTTCATTAATTCCATTGCAAATGTAAGGTAAATACCCTATTACTTCCAAAAACCAAAAAAAATCATAATCAGGGCTGATGGCCGTTTTAGAGTACCAATTATAAAGGGAGTACCTTTAGAAAAACCAATTTATGAGTCAACCAGATAATTTGGGTGGTTTTATCAAGGAAAACAAGAACCTGTTGAAGGAGTATTGGGAGACAAGACTTGAGATTTACAGGCTTCAGGGCATCAAGGCCTTTTCAAAAACAGCTGGATATTTCATCTGGATCATCATTTCACTATTTCTGGCCTGGCTATTGATCATTTTCATTGGACTTGTATTAGGCTTCTGGTTATCAGACCTTACAGGTAGTTATGTGAAAGGATTCGGTATTACAGCCCTTATCATTCTCCTGAAAATAGTGCTCCTTGCGGTATTCCGTAAACCACTTTTCATCAACCCAATCATCAGGGGCTTATTGAAGAAGACACAGGAAGATACCTCCTCTGCTCCCCCAACCGATTCCAACCTATAAACCAATGAATATGTCAGGCAATTCAAACATAAAGACCCTCGATACTCTTGAAAAAGAGATATACCGGCTGAAATTGAAATCCAGGCAATTGGAAGACAGGTTCGACAGCAACCTTGAACATTTGCAGAACAATTACGGCAGTATGATTCGGAATTCCATTTTTCAGTCGAAGAAAGAGTCGCAGCCCGTTTCAAGTAGCATATTGGACTCGGTAGTAAATAATGAAAAGTTACAAAATGCCTTGAACCGAATTGTCAATCATTTAGCCGAAAAAGCAGCAGATGGTATTGATGCTGTTATTGACAAGCTTTTCAAGAAAAAAGACTAGTCAATATCAACCGTTCATCCTCTTTTAAAAGCCTTTAACAGGGGGAAGAATAAGAAATTATTATTTTTACAGCATGATACTAAAATACCTTTTGTGGGTGTTGCTGTTCTATTTCGCCTACAGATTCATATTCAACTTCATTATACCGGTAGTTAAAGCTACACGTCAGGTTAAAAGCCAGATGCGCGAGTTCCAATCTAAGATGCAGGAACAACAGCAAGCGGAAACGGTTAGACAGTCTGCGTTTGTGAAAACACAACCTTCTTCAGCACCCGGAGCGAAAGAGGATTATATCGATTTTGAGGAGATAAAATAGTCAGGGGTGTTAGAACTTTAGAGCCTCTGAGTTAATAGTCCGGAAGTCCGGGGTATTTGATTTTCGCATATGCCGAGTGGAAAGTCCGGGGCAGAGAGTTTGATTAGGCAAGAGGCTGAAGAGTCCGGAAGAGAATACAAGTGCACCTCATCCCCGGCCCTTCTCCTGAAGGAGAAG
>JBGAQE010000249.1:0-3061 GCA_044220885.1 Chitinophagaceae bacterium | reverse complement strand
AACTTAATCCTGTTTTTCTCTCAATGGTCTTAATCGCTACCTGGTATGAGTTAAACTGGCCAAAAACAAATTCTTCATTGCTTAAATATTCTTCCTGGGAAACTGTATAGCCGGTTGCACATAATTTGCCTGTCTTGTCATGAATAAAGGCAATGATCTTAAAAAACTCCACAGGTATCTGCACACCGTCCTTTACCGGATTATTAGTCTTAAATATTGGTCCGGTTATAACAGTTATCTTCATATCATCCTGGCGGGCATTCTCAAGCGCATAATCTTCCAAAGCGAGCCATACCGGCGCATTAAAAGGTTGCATCTGTGGTGTAGCATTGGTAACATGGAAGGTATCTGATGCTGCTGCCCTTGCAAGTGCTAAATCTCCCCAAATTGGATCTTCTTTACGGGTCATATGTCCCCGTGAAAACTTAGGTGGATTACCATAACACTCTTTAATAATCTGTAATTCCTTTGGTATCCTTGGGTCTGTTTTCCAGGTTGTTCTAGCTACCCCACGTTTACTTAATTTACCATCAATATTACAGGCGCTGAAAAAGCACATCCTGCGCTTCTTATTCATAACCACACTAAAATGATGATAGTTTAAAGTATCCATTTGTTTGGTACCTTCTTTAAACTTTACAATGTCCGCTTTACCCTTTACCACTTTAGGCAAAGCCACTTTTGCTTTAGTACCCAGGAAGGCTTCATCATAACCTTTGCGATCATTATAGCTTTCCGGTACTGCTTCTACATGGGCATCATCAACCTCTGTATCGATATTTGCAGCTTCAAAGTTTGGCTTACTCACAATAAATTTCTTATCAACCTTCCTTAGATGTTTTAATACTTCACTACCCTTGACAGCAAAGTTTTCTTTCTCCACTTCGCCCATAAAGTGAAGCCCCACAGCTACACTGCTGGCATTATCCAGTACCACTGAACCTGAGTTGCCTCCAAGAGTTGTGCAATCATGGAAGAAATACCAGGAATCTTTAGCATATTCAATTACCTCTCCGGGTGAACAGCGCTTCACCTCATAAATTCCACCAAATACTTTATTGGCAGCACTGGTGGAAATTATTCCATCTGGGTCAAAAGCCGGATAACCTATCACTGAAATAAACTGGTTTTTTATCAATGGCTTATCCGAGAGTGGAATAGGAGGAGGCAGTTGACTGTGCTTTTTGATTTTTAAAAAGGCAATATCTGGTTGGGTGGATTTGTCTTCAGCGATATACAAAACCTTCTCTACTTCAATTTCAAATTGATTACTGGCATTACCTGAACCCATGAACTCTTCTTTAAAGTCAATAAAGACTTCTACGGTTTCCCCGATTGCGTTTTTACGAAATACCAATGACCTGCCTTTCTTTTCAGCAAACAAATTAGCCACATGACGGTTGGTTACAATAATGTCTTCAGTGATCATCCAACCAGTACCTCCATAGGCACGCCCCAGTTTTTTAAAATCAATCCTTCCAACCGAAGGTATTTTACTCTCTATTTTAGGGATATAGGGAATAAGCCTGTTGCGTATCTCGCGGGAATCAGGCATAGCAATTTTATTATTCTTTATCAGCAGCGCTGGGCGAAGGTGCAGCCGGATCATGGCTTCTGTCAGAGGCATCTCTGCCACCGGGCCAACCATCGCTTTCTTTACCGATTTATGGCTAATGCCAAAGCGCTGGGCACTGGGAAGGTTTTTCCCTGAAGCCAAAATACTATTGACTTCATCACTGAGCGCCGTGTCCGCTTTTAAAATATCCTGAATGCTTCTTTTCATAACTATATGTTTTTAAGGTTTAAAATAAAAGTGTTTATACGTTCATAATATTAAGATCGCCTAATCAAAATAATAAAGGTTAAATCACGGTTGTTTTTTGTGGAAACCCTCATTATTTTATTGTTACTTTTTCTTCTGCTTTCGTAGTGTTTCCATCACCACCTTTGTCACAGAAGCTCTCTTTTGCTTCATCTCTTCTTCAGACACCGGATCATAACTGACATTGATCCTATATCCCTTCATGATTTGCTCAGTTGGTAGCTCGGCTATAG
Source organism: Chitinophagaceae bacterium (assembly GCA_044220885.1). Classification (GTDB taxonomy): domain Bacteria; phylum Bacteroidota; class Bacteroidia; order Chitinophagales; family Chitinophagaceae; genus Endoryza. The sequence goes on along the minus strand of JBGAQE010000249.1, from coordinate 1,006 downwards.
TGATGCTTTGATCCATAAAAGCAAACAGTGCATCGGGGGTGAAAAAATACACTTGCTGTTTTTCAAAATCTGCTATTGCTTCTGTGCATCTTTTGCGGATCTTTTCCAGTTGTCTGGCATCACCACAGAGCGATACCACGGTGTCATATTTTGCCGCCAGACATTTTTCAATATTGTGCATCTCCCAGTCCGCATCCGTGGTGACACAAATTTCAATGGCCGTTGTTTTGTTATCTTTATTTAGCAGCACATCCACACTTCCTTCTCCACCCCGGATCTGCTGCTCCAACACTGCCGTATATCCCCTGGCCTCTGCCATCTTCTTTACCAATGTCTGCAGGTACCTATGTGTTGATACCTCTTTATCTGACTTTGGAGTATCTGGTATAATAGGCAAAGGTGTTGGTATGAATGTTTTGTCCGACGGAGCCTTAAGTTCAATTTGCGTTTCATTTTGCTCTGGTGGTTTTTGCTTTATTATCAATGCAGTTTTTTCTGCAGTATTTGCATCAAGATTAAATGTTTCTAAAAGCATCTGCTCCACGGCTTCCTTGCTTGCAGCATACTTTTGTCTGCTGTTGTCAATCACCGTTGCCCTGTTTAACTCTCTTTGTTCACCGGAGACCTCTTCCATTAATACCGTATCCATAGAACAATCAAACTGTGGTTGTTCTATCCTCACAATAGCTTCCCCTCTTCCCAGATTCTGCAGATCACTATGATCAAATCCACTAAAGCCTTCCTGCAGTTTTTTAGCATCCGGTTCTCCCACCCTAAATACTATCCGGGTGTTGCAATTGCTAAGCACACTATTAAGAAGCTCTCCGTCTTCCCTATGGAGTTGCTGCAGATCCTGGTGAGAAAGTATTAACCCGGCCTGGTATTTACGGATCCCGCTTAACATCTCCTTTATTGATGGCGTGATGAAATTCTGAAATTCATCAAGGTATATAAATACAGGGTTTCTGTTTCCTTGAGTCTGTCTCCTAAAAACCGCCTGGTGGAT
>JBGAQE010000041.1:0-29724 GCA_044220885.1 Chitinophagaceae bacterium | reverse complement strand
AAGTAAAGTGGCGATTCCCCTTATCGACATGCAAAAAAATGTATTTCAATTGATTATAAATTAATATTATTTATAATTCGCAGAGAAACAGAATGCAATAAATTTTTTCTCAAAAAATACCGTGAAAATATCCCGGAAATACCGTGAAAATATCCGTTTTTGACCCGTGAAAATATCCCGTTTTAGACGGGGAAAATATACACTTAAATACCGTGAAAAATAAAATTGTAAAAAATAGGCGCTACTAAAAAAAATACTGAGATTCGATTTGAGCAGTTAGAAATCTCTGTTTTAAAATCCAATATCCTTCTTTCATTTTTTCCGTTTCTTTTCTACTCTACGCTTTCAGTTATACCTCATAAAGTGATGCTGTAACCCATTTTCAATGTTTCCACAACATTAATCCAGCATTATTTACACATGCAAAGCCGTATTGTTTTACCCATTTGGAAAGAAGTTCCATTCTTAAGAATCATAATACCCTTAATAGCAGGTATTCTTATTCAGGATAGTAGTAGCTTATCGATAACAACTTGTAGCAACTTGTTTATATTGAGTTTATTACTCATACTTCTTTTAGCCATACTTCCGATAACTAAACGATTCTATTTCAGGCATTGGAAAGGAATATGCTTATTCACTTCATTATTATGCACCGGCATACTTATCACTTCACTACAACAAGCTCCGCTACAAAAAAATTGGGCAGGTCATTTCAATAGTATAGGCGCTGTAATATGCGCAGAAGTTTCATCAGCACCTGTTGAGAAGGATAAGTCGTATAAAATAAATGCCGTAGTACAAAAGATTCTCACTGACTCTTATGCCATTAAGACAAGTGATAAAGTCATACTATATATTGAAAAGGACAGCATAGCTGCAAAAATCAATATTGGAGATCACCTCTATTTCGAAAAGACCTTGCAGGAAATAAAAAGTGCAGGCAATCCTGGAAGTTTCGATTATAGGAGATATAGCATATTGCAACAATGCTATTTCCAGGTATATCTCCCTCAAAATTCTTATTCAATTCATGAGGGTGTTCAACAAAAATGGAAGCAGTTCTTGCAAGAATCCAGAAACTGGCTAGTTCGAATCATTAAGAAATACATTCCATCAAAAAGAGAAGCCGGGCTGGCTGAGGCATTATTGATAGCATATAAGGATGATCTGGATAAAACGCTGGTTCAATCATATGCCAATACAGGCGTGGTACATATAATCGCTATTTCTGGCCTACATCTCGGATTAGTGTATTGGTTATTGGCAACCTTACTGAATCCGATAGGCCGATATACTACAATGAAATGGATAAAGCCTTTGGGAGTAATAGCAGGTTTATGGCTATTCAGCTTATTAGCAGGTGCATCTCCTTCTGTTCTTCGATCTGCTGTGATGTTCAGCTTTTTGGTAGCTGGAGAATTATTTGGAAAGAGAACTAATGCAATCAACAATCTGGCTGCATCTGCATTTCTGCTATTATGCTTTAATCCTTTCTGGCTATGGGATGCTGGTTTCCAATTATCATATGCAGCCGTTCTAAGCCTTTTGATTTTCATGAAACCCGTATACCAGTTATTTACGATAAAAAACAAATGGCTCGACTTATTATGGAAGATGAATGCCGTTACCCTATCGGCTCAGATATTGACAATACCAATTTGCATCTTTTATTTTCATCAGTTTCCCAATGCTTTCTTACTCACAAACCTGATTGCAGTGCCCCTGTCAAGTCTTATACTTTTTTTAGAGTTGGCATTATGCGCAGTGGCAAGCCTGGATAAGATTGCCAGTCTTTTAGGGCAAGTGCTGGAATGGCTGTTATATAGTATGAATTACTTTATTGAATATGTCAGCCATTTACCTTTTGCTGTATGGGAGCATTTGTATTTATCATTGTCACAAACTCTTTTACTATACATACTTGTTTCAAGCCTATCTGCATGGCTATTCACAAAATCGAAAACGTACTTTATTGCAAGCATAGTAATGCTATGTGCATTCTTTTCAGTAAGGATGATCCATCTAACAGAAACCAGCCGGCAAAAAAAATTAGTTGTCTATAACATAGCAAAAAAACAAGCCGCAGATATTTTCATAGGAAATAAACATATTTATATTGGTGACAGCTCAGTTAATCATAGTTCAACATCAACTCTTTCACCTCTTTATATCAACAGGCTACAGCTCAATGCTATAAATGAAGATGCATACGTAATAAAGTTTGGTTTTGTTTATAAAATAAGTACCACTACCCTTCTCTTTTTTTCTGCTGGTTATAAGATAAACCCGGGGGCTGATAAAATGAGGGTAGGCATTCTTTGTGTTTCAAACAATCCCACTATCATCCCAAAAGAAGTATTAAGCTCCATCGAAACCGGACAAATTGTATTGGATGCCAGTAATAATTACAGAACAGTGAAGAATTGGCGAAAAGAAGCGGCTATTTTGGGATAGCTTGCCATTCAGTGGTGGATAATGGTGCCTTTGTAATCAACATACCATAACTTACCTTTGCGCCTTCATTTTTTGAACCCCCTCCGGATAACCACCGGTTCATACATTACTATATGGATAAGAAAATTCAGTCGGCGCTTATTTCAGTTTTCTATAAAGATGGCCTCGAACCCCTGGTGCGTTTGTTACATGAACTGGGAGTTACATTATATTCAACAGGTGGAACTCAGCAATTCATTTGAAAAACTGGGGTTCCGGTTATTCCAGTAGAAAACCTGACTACTTATCCATCCATATTAGGAGGACGTGTAAAAACCCTTCACCCATCAGTGTTTGGAGGAATTTTAGGAAGAAGAGACAATGCCACCGATTTGGAGGAGATGAAGCAATATAATATTCCTGAACTGGACCTGGTAATTGTTGACTTATACCCTTTTGAAGAAACAGTAGCAACTACTTCGGAAGAAAAAGCTATCATCGAAAAAATCGATATTGGAGGCCCGTCAATGATAAGAGGCGCTGCAAAAAATTTCAGGGATGTTGTTGTATTGGCAGCCAAGAGCGAATATGTAGGGCTCGAGCAATTACTACGCGAGCAAAAGGGGTTACAACTATCGGGCAACGAAAACAATATGCGGCTAAAGCTTTTGAAACAGTGGCTCATTATGATGTTGCCAATAGCTCATTATTTCAATCCGGGTGGTGCTTCATATTTCTTCGAATCCATTCCTGGTCCAAAAACCATGAGATATGGCGAAAACCCTCACCAATCAGGTAAATTCTTTGGTCAGTTGGAGAACCTCTTCACGCAACTAAACGGAAAGAGATCTCATATAATAATCTGGTAGATATAGATGCAGCGGTACAATTAATCGGGGAGTTCACAGATACCACTTTTGCCATCATCAAGCATACGAATGTATGTGGTATAGCTTCACGTAATACAATAGAAGCCAGTTGGGCAGCAGCTCTTGCGGGCGATCCGGAAAGTGCTTTTGGTGGAGTATTAGTGACTAATGCCACTGTAACAAAAGCCACTGCAGAAGCCATCAATGAAATTTTCTTTGAAGTATTACTGGCTCCGGCCTATGAGGAAGCAGCTTTGGAAATACTCAAAACAAAAAAGAACCGCATCTTATTGCAAAGCAAGGGGAAACTACCTGTTACTCAACAATATAAATCCCTTCTTAACGGTGTTCTGATTCAGGACACAGATAAAGGAAATTTTGATAAATGGGAAGAAGTTGGTGGCCGTAGTTCTACCGAAGCTGAGAAAAAGGACCTGGTATTCGCCAATCTGGTATGCAAGCACCTGAAATCAAATGCCATAGCCCTTGTTAAAGACTGTCAGTTGATTGGTAAGGGTTGTGGACAGACAAGCCGCATTGATGCTTTGCGTCATGCCGTTGAAAAAGCACATCAATTCCAATTCGATTTGAAGGGGCTGTTATGGCCAGCGATGCATTCTTTCCTTTCAATGACTGTGTTCAATTAGGCCATGAAGCAGGAATCACTGCTTTTATTCAACCTGGTGGATCGGTTAGGGATAAGGATTCCATTGCCTATTGTGTAGATAAGCAGTTGGCTATGGTAATGACCGGGTTACGCCATTTCAGGCACTAAAAATCCAATGGCAAGCAGTAAAGGATAATATAGAGTTATTTTTATATTTACGTATTGTAACTCAGATTCTCATCCATTACATTTGCTATTCCTTAAATGAGCCAACACAGTTACATCGCCAACAACTATAGCAATACTGCTAAAAGCATCATTACGCCAGTATTGATGGCTTTACTGCTATTACTTACAACTATCAATTATTTTATCTATTCAACAGATAGCAATTCTTACAGCTATCAGGCCAATAGTGCTGATTCGCCTATTGACAATAATGACAGTTCAGATACAACATCCCCTAATGGACCTGACGAAAAAGCCCCGAACTCACCTTCTTCTTTTTCTGAAGAATATGTACATGAATCAGGTGAGCTTTCATCATTCTTATTCACTATACTGAATCGTGAACATCCTACTTATAGTGATTCACTACCTCTTGTACATTTCAAAATTTTCTCCCCTCCTCCCGAGTGTTAACTCATATAAACGAAGCTCATATTCTTTAATCACAAGGACTTACTCCTTTACGGGTGTAAAAATTTATTATCCTGGTTTATTCAACCGGGACCATTTTATTTATGAAAAAGACAAAGCAATACTTATCGTCAATAGGTAATGATATCCCTGCATCCATAGTTGTATTTCTGGTAGCCCTTCCTCTCTGCTTAGGTGTAGCATTGGCATCAAAAGCCCCACTTTTCAGTGGATTGATAGCCGGTGTAGTTGGTGGAATTGTAGTTGGTTTAGCCAGTAAATCACATTTAAGTGTTTCCGGTCCTGCTGCCGGACTTACTTCCATTGTAGCGGCTGCAGTGATAACCCTTCCATCATTTGAGGCCTTCCTTGTAGCTGTTGTTATTTGTGGCGCATTACAAATGGTTTTGGGTTTTGCCAAAGCAGGAATCATTGGTGATTATGTTCCTAATAGTGTAATTAAGGGCATGCTTGCGGCGATAGGTCTGATACTGATCTTAAACCAGATGCCACATTTGCTGGGTGATGATTCACAGTTTGAAATGGATGAATCGGTGCAGCAACAGGGCAAAAGCAATATCTTCCTCAATTTCATATTGGCGTTTGGGAATATTTCAATGGTACCCTTTGCCATTGGAGCTACTTGCTTGTTATTACATTTTGTGTGGGAAAAATTCACCAGCACCAAAAAAGGATGGTTAAAGTTAGTTCCCGCACCATTATTGATTGTATTCGTAGGGATAGGAGTCCATTTTCTGGTTCTCCAATTAAATCCAGCTATCGCTTTAAAAGATAGTCATCTTGTAAATATTCCAGTAGCTACTTCGGCTACGGAATTCTTTTCCTTTTTTACATTTCCAGACTGGAAGTATCTCACAGACACTGGTGTATTAACAACTGCACTTATCATGGCACTTGTGGCGAGCCTAGAAAGCCTTTTAAGTATAGAGGCAGTAGACGACCTGGATCCCTATCAAAGGGTGACACCCACCAACAGAGAGTTGAAAGCCCAGGGATTAGGTAATATGGTTTCGGGTCTTATAGGAGGCTTACCTGTTACAAGTGTAATTGTTCGTTCCTCTGCCAATGTAAATGCCGGAGCTAAGACCAAGATGTCGACTATTTTTCATGGCGCCTTATTATTGCTAAGCGTAGCTTTCATACCCTCCATGTTGAATATGATTCCAAAATCGGCATTGGCAGCCATACTTATCTTCACAGGGTATAAGTTAGCAAAGCCCTCTTTATTCCAATATTTTTTTAAAAAGGGGTGGTACCAGTTTCTTCCTTTCATAATAACCATTATTGCAATTCTTGTTTCTGACCTCTTAAAAGGGGTTGTGATTGGTATTGTAGTAGGATTAGCCTTCATTATCAGAAGTAATTTCAAAACAGCAGTATTTGTTGTTAATGATCAAAAAAATTACTTATTCCGCCTGCGTAAGGACGTATCTTTCATGAACAAATCGATAATAAAAAATAAGTTAGAAGAAGTACCAGAAGATTCATATGTGTTGATTGATGCATCAAGGGCGGATTTTATTGATGGTGATGTTGTGGAAACCATTGAAGATTTCATGATTCATGCACCACTGAAAAACATAAAGGTGGAAGTAAAGACAAACGCACATTCAGATCAGGGATTTTCTAAAAAAATCATGGACCAAAACAACATACAACCAGTTGCAATACGCACCTTTACTACTGAAAAAAATTCGTTAACACAACTCTAAACATATATAAAATGACTTCATACGAAAAATTATTACTTGAAAATAAAGCATGGGCAGCTGAGAAAGTTGAAGACGATAAGGATTACTTTAATAGGTTAGCCCATCTACAGACACCCGAATTCTTATGGATAGGCTGTAGCGATAGTCGTGTTCCAGCTAATGAAATTACCGGAACACAACCTGGTGAAATTTTCGTTCACCGTAACATAGCCAATATGGTTGTTCATACTGACCTGAACCTGTTAAGTGTTTTGGAATATGCTGTGAATGTACTCAAGGTTCGACATGTAATTGTATGTGGCCATTATGGCTGTGGTGGTGTTAAGGCTGCCATGTCAAGGCATAGCTTTGGCATAATCAACAAATGGCTAAGAAACATAAAAGATGTATATCGCATACATAGGGATGAGATAGATGTTATAAAGGATGAAGAATTAAGGACTGATCGCCTGGTAGAATTGAATGTGATTGAGCAGGTTTCAAATCTTGCAAAGACATCTATTATTCAGAAGGCCTGGAAAAATGAAAGCCGTCCACACATTCATGGATGGGTATATGGTCTGCAGGATGGTCTGATAAAACCTGTATGTGAAATTACACCTGGCAGTCACCTGGATCCAATCTATGAATTCGATGATCTGTAATTAAAAAATTGTATCGGTTGGTGATATCAGGGCATCAACGGCAATAGTGGAATTTCTCCTTTAAAATCGTAGGTTTGCAGCATGTCGATAGCAGTAAAATCACTCAGCAAGATCTATGGCACTCAAAAAGCGGTGAATGATATCTCATTCCAGGTTAACAAGGGAGAGATTGTAGGTTTTCTGGGGCCCAACGGTGCCGGTAAGTCTACCACTATGAAAATAATCACAGGTTATCTTACTGCCGATGGCGGTTCTGTTCGGGTATGCGACACCGATGTAAGCCTCGACCCGCTTACAACCAAAAAGAAGATCGGCTATCTGCCAGAATCCAATTCACTTTATTACGATATGTATGTCAGGGAATATCTGGATTTTATTGCAGACGTTCATGGCATGAAAGACCGGAAAGCCGCAGTTCAGAAAGCTATTGAGCAAGTGGGATTGACTCCTGAATCAAATAAGAAAATAGGTCAGTTATCAAAAGGCTATAAACAAAGGGTTGGATTAGCTGCCGCATTGATTCATGACCCTGAAGTGTTGATACTTGATGAGCCAACTACCGGATTAGATCCAAACCAGATTATTGAGATAAGGGAAGTGATACGTCAGTTGGGAAAGAATAAGACCGTACTTTCTCTTCCCATATTTTACAGGAAGTGGAAGCCATCTGCAACAGAGTCATCATCATCAATAAAGGAAACCTGGTGGCCGATAGCACCCTTGATAATCTCTTACATAATAAGGCTACCAACCAATTGATTCTGGAATTGAAAGAAACAGTTTCTCCGGCACTGTTTGAAGGAATGGATGCGGTAACAAGAATCAATGATACCACATGGAAATTCGTAACAGCTGATGCCGACGGACTCAGAAGGAAAATACTGGAGTTAAGCCTTCACCACAACCTTAATATAGTATCACTCCAAAGTCAGGGTGGTAGCAGCCTTGAAGCTATCTTCAGGGAACTTACGCAAACCGCACCAGGCAGCCAGGTAAAAAACTAGAAAACGCTCATATTTTATACCACTGAATAAGCTATACCTTTACTAACAAACTTTAGTTAAGGCGTTACTGTTATATTCTGGCTATCAAACTGCTCCTCACTGCTTACTGCAACAAAAGATTCGATACCTTTGCTTCCTCAAAAGCACAAAAAAAACCTTCTATACAAAACAACCTTTTATGAGTTACATCGCAGACATTCATGCCAGGCAGATACTTGATAGCCGTGGCAATCCTACCGTTGAAGTAGACGTTACCACAGATAATGGATTTATAGGCAGGGCCGCAGTACCCTCCGGAGCTTCTACCGGAAAACACGAAGCTGTTGAATTACGCGACGGAGACAAGAGCCGTTTCTTAGGCCGTGGTGTTCAGCAGGCTGTAGACAATGTAAACAATGTTATTGCAGACCAACTTATAGGTATCGAAGTAGTAAAGCAAACTTTAATTGACCAATTGCTCATCAAGATTGATGGCACAGAAAATAAAAGCAAGCTGGGTGCTAATGCAACTTTAGCCGTATCAATGGCTGCTGCTAAAGCTGCTGCACAGGAAACAGGTCTTCCTTTATTCCGTTACCTAGGCGGTGTAAACGCAACTGTATTGCCTATTCCATTGATGAATATCCTCAATGGTGGTGTACATGCCGATAATAAGATCGACTTCCAGGAATTCATGATTGTACCAATTGGTGCAGATACATTTGCTGAAGGACTTCGTTGGGGAGTTGAGACTTTCCATCATCTTAAATCTGTATTGAAGAAAAAAGGATACAGCACCAACGTAGGTGATGAAGGTGGATTTGCTCCTGAAATAAAGAGCAATGAAGAAGCATTGGAAATAGTGTTGCAGGCCATCGAGGCCGCAGGTTACAAGCCAGGCAGCCAGATATCTATTGCAATGGATGCAGCGAGCAGTGAAATGTTCGACGAAAAAACAAATACTTACAAATTCTATAAGAGCAATCCCGATAAAGTAATCAGCAGCGATGAAATGGTTGAGTATTGGGCATCTTGGGTAGCGAAATATCCTATCATCTCCATTGAAGATGGTATGGGTGAAGATGACTGGAATGGTTGGAAAAAACTTACAACAGCAATCGGCAGCAAATGCCAGCTGGTAGGTGATGACCTTTTTGTTACTAATGTTAAACGTTTACAGGAAGGTATCACTAAGGGTATCGCCAACAGCATCCTTGTAAAAGTAAACCAGATCGGAACTGTTTCTGAAACTATCGATGCGGTTCAGTTAGCTCAAACCAATGGATACACTTCCATCATGAGCCATCGTAGTGGTGAAACAGAAGATACAACAATAGCAGACCTTGCTGTAGCATTGAACTGCGGACAGATCAAAACTGGTAGTGCCAGCCGTACCGACCGCATGGCTAAATACAACCAGTTACTCCGTATTGAAGAAATGCTGGGCGACAACGCGATTTATCCGAAAGGAAGAATTAAATTTGGGAAGTAAGTTTTTGCCTAAGGCTTAAGGCCTAGGGCTTAAAGCTAGCGTTTGAGTGGGGAGAGAACTTAAAAGGAGGTGAGACCATATATTATATGTGCTTGGTTTCCTTGTAATCTTTCTCTCCCCTACTTAAAACCTACAACTTAAGACTTACAACTACTTAGAACCTATAACGTAAAACGTATCACTCCCCATGAGCTTCCTCCGTCACATACCTTCCTGGCTCAAGAACAAATACCTCCTTACCGGGGTGGGTTTTTTGGTGTGGATTGTATTTTTTGACGATAGGGACCTGATTAACAATCTCCACCACCGTCAGGAGCTGAAAGAGCTTGAAATGAGCCGGGACCAGTATCTGGGTCAAATAAAAGCTACAAAAGAGGAGCTGGAGCAGTTGAAAAAGAACCCTGCCTTACTTGAAAAATACGCCAGGGAGAAATATCGCATGAAAAAGGACAATGAGGACCTCTATATTGTCACAGAATAAACCTCGTAGATTTACTATTTATTGATTTACAGCAATTTCCTATCTTCAAAGCTGTAAGATTTACCTCTTTCCGCCAATATCCCCACAATAAGAAGAACAAGGTTGTCGTTTAAGATTCGGACGGACTCCGAACTTGACTCATTCGGAATTATTAAGGACATAAATGGTTTGCCTATGACACTTCTGTTTACACCAGAGGAACTTTTACAGTATTTGTACAAAGAGACCTCTGCAGAGAAAACAGCGGCTATTGAAACAGCCCTGCAGAACGATTGGACACTTCGTGAAAAAATGGAAGTAATTACAGCTTCCGCTGAAAGCCTAGACAAGATTGTGGAATCACCTCGCACTGAAACCGTATTGAATATATTACGGTATGCCAGGGAAACCGCTATTGCCACACCCTGATTCACGATATCCTGTTAGAGAATAAATACCCCTTGGTTTTCTTCTCTTATATTCGCAGTCATTTGTCTACACACTTATGACTCGAAAGGATCGCTACCGCCTCATTATCGACTTTTTCCTTGAACATGCACCTGATGCTGAAACGGAATTGTTATACGACAATCCATTCCAGCTTTTAGTAGCAGTGATTCTCTCGGCCCAATGCACCGATAAACGCGTTAACCTTACCACTCCTTCCATATTCGAAAAATACCCCGATGCGGAATCCTTATCAAAGGCCACATTCGAGGAATTATTCCCACTTATAAGGAGCATATCTTATCCTAACAATAAAACAAAACATCTCATCGGCATGGCTCAAATGCTGATGGAAAAATTCAATGGAGAGGTTCCACTCACCGTGGATGAATTAATTCTATTGCCAGGTGTTGGAAGAAAAACTGCCAACGTTATCACATCAGTAGTAGACCAGCAGCCCAATATGGCTGTTGACACCCATGTATTCAGAGTATCGGCAAGAATAGGATTGACAGTAGGAGCTACTACCCCATTAGCGGCAGAAAAACAATTGATAAAATATATTCCCTCCGAATTAGTTCATAAAGCCCATCACTGGCTGATACTTCATGGTCGCTATACTTGCATAGCGCGTAATCCAAAATGCAAAGACTGTGGAATTCAGGATGCTTGCCGTTACTTCCAGAAACAACTGGCAAACGGCTCCTGAGTGATTGTATTTCCTGATGTATTCTTCATTTTATTTACGAAAAAAACATCCGTAACCGGAGGTTTTCACTTTGCTTACAAACGCAGCAATCTTCATCTTCACTTAAGAATTAAAAGGGTTGTATAGAAACAGCTATTTGATTCCTAACCTCAATAAAGCGGTCCATTTTCATTCAACAATTCATTTACATGAGAAAATGTACCGGCAGTTTATTACTTCCATTATTGCTATCAGGTGGAATAAAAGGAGTAAGTCAGAATTACTTTTATAATGACAGCTATCTCGATCCTGAATGGTTATGGGAAACGGGAATATCATTGGGTGCCATGAATGGGTTTACTGACCTTGGAGGAAAGAAAGAATCCTTTCGCTCCATTATTCAAGACGGCACTATTGCCAGTTCAAGATTACATGCAGCCTGGTATACTAATCTATTATACCAATACACTTTAGGAGTTCGTCTGGAAGCAGGTTGGGAAGTATTTATGCCAACGATCATCTTATTAAAAGTCCGGATCAAGAATCCATAAACCGTTTTCGAAGGAATCTTAGTGTAAGGACGAGAATTAAAGAGATACAGCTACTGGGAGAACTTTATCCCTTATCCTTATTGCAAGGGGAAGCATCAGTAGCCTTGCTATATCCTTACCTGTTAGGGGGACTAAGTCTTTTTAACTTTAGTCCTGAAGCGCAACTTGGCAACCAATGGATTCCTTTAGCGCCTTTGCGTACGGAAGGACAGGGATTTATAGAATATCCGGAAAGAAGGGTATATCCATTAACTCAAATTGCTTTCCCGGTTGGATTAGGTTGCAGGCTTGACCTCTCTCCCAGATTTCATTTACGCCTTGAGGCTTTACATAGAATACTTCAAACAGATTATCTCGACGATGTAAGTACAAATTATATTGACCCATTGCTTTTCAATAAATATCTTGACCCTGTTCAATCGGAGTTAGCAAGAAAACTTTACAACCGTCACAAGGAAATAGATCCATTAGCCAGAGAAGAGATTAACGGAATGCGGGGTAATGCAAATAAGAAGGATGCTTATTTTTCATTAGACCTGAAACTGGGATGGATCATCAACCGTACCCGGAGATAGTGTTGTTGTTCCGTATCATAAATGAAGAAGTCCGCCTTTTCAGGCGGACTTCATATTACAAAAGCGGTATTTATTAATTAGCACCTCCGAGCATTTCCTTAATCTTCATCACCATTTCAGTTTTGGTGATAGGAACGCCCATGATTTTATTGAATCCTTTAGCGTCAACCAGATATTGGTCGCGGATAATTTTTATCAGCTGGCCATTATTGATTTCAGGGATCAATACTTTTTTAAAGTTCTTGATGATATCGCCAAGGTTCTTAGGGAATGGACGAACATAACGGATATGCGCATGGCTTACAGAGTATCCTTCAGCTTGTGCTTCTGCACAGGCGCTCTTGATAGCTCCATAAGTACTTCCCCAACCGATGATCAGCAGGTCGCCTTTTTCAGCACCACTATCCAGTTTTTGTTCTGGGATATAATCAGCTATCTTATCCACTTTCGCCTGGCGGGTGAAGATCATATGCTGGTGGTTCTCTGGTTCGTAGTTAACGTTACCAGTGATGTCTTGCTTTTCCAATCCACCGATACGATGCTCTAATCCTGGTGTTCCGGGAATAGCCCATGGGCGAGCGAGTTTTTCGTCCCTCTTATAAGGAAGGTATTTTTCTTCGCCATCAGAAAGTTCCTTTTTGAAAGTCACTTTTATTTCAGGTAAGTCATCGCTCTTAGGGAATTTCCAGGGTTCTGCACCGTTGGCGATATAGCCATCGCTCAGCAACATCACTGGAGTCATATGTTGTAGAGAGATACGGCAAGCTTCAAAAGCTACATCGAAGCAATCGCTTGGTGTAGAAGAGGCGATGATAGGCATAGGACATTCGCCATTCCTGCCATAATAAGCTTGCAGCAAGTCACTCTGTTCCGTTTTTGTAGGAAGACCCGTTGAAGGACCACCCCTTTGGATGTTTATGACAACAAGTGGAATTTCAAGCATCACAGCCAATCCCATTGCTTCACCCTTCAGTGCCACACCGGGACCGGAAGTTGTAGTTATAGCTAATGATCCACCATAAGAAGCTCCGATAGCGGATGTGATGGCGGCTATTTCATCTTCAGCCTGGAAAGTCTTAACACCAAACCCTTTCAGCTTACTTAATTCATGAAGAATATCGGAAGCTGGGGTTATAGGGTAAGAACCGAGGAAAAGTGGCAGATTGCTTTTTTGGGCAGCGGCTACCAACCCGTAAGACAGTGCCTGGTTACCCATAATGCTGCGGTAAACTCCGGGTTCCATCTTGGCTTTCTCCACAGTGAATGTGGTTGTGAAAGTTTCGGTGGTATCGCCGTAATTATATCCCGCTTGTAAGGCCTTTACGTTACTATCTAATATTTCAGGTTTCTTACCGAATTTATCTGTAAGGAACTGAATGGTGGTGGCCATATCGCGATTGTACATCCAGTAAAGGAAACCGAGAACAAACATGTTCTTGGCGCGATCCTTTTCCTTCATACCCAAAGTAACCTCTTTAAGGGCTTCACGGGTCATTTTGGTCACGTCCATCTTGATCACTTCGTAGCTACCGAGGCTATCATTTTCGAGGGGGTTGACACCTTCGGGGTAGTTAGCCAGTCGGAGGTTTTTGCCATCGAAACCGTCGAGGTTAGCGATGATTTTACCGCCTTTTTTGAGGCCTTTCAGGTTGGCTTTCAATGCGGCAGCGTTCATGGCAACGAGTACATCGCACTCATCACCCGGGGTGAACACCTTATCGCTTGAAAAACGCAATTGGTAACCACTCACGCCTGCGAGGGTACCCTGTGGGGCCCTGATTTCGGCAGGGAAATCGGGGAAAGTGGCAAGGTCGATGCCTAATAAGGCAGTGTTGTTTGTGAACTGGGAGCCGGTCAATTGCATACCATCTCCGCTATCGCCGGCGAATTTAATCACCACATCACTCAGAACTTCTTGTTTACGGGCCATTGGATTGAACTAGTTTATGGACAAATTTACGTTTGAGGGCGTGAATATAAGAAATGTTTGGGAGCTGATTTTAGTCATAGTTCTTTCGAGATGACATCTGAGGAGGTTTTTCGGAAAAAAGAGGGTGAAAACACCAGAAATAGATGGTGTTTTACACTTAGGGAGTCCATCTCCCGAGATGTCATCTCCCGAGATGACTTCTCGGGAGATGACATCTCGATTCTACTTTTTATCCACTAAATTGCCTTTATGCAGATTCCCTATTATGTAGACTTACTAGGAACATTGGTTTTTGCTATTTCAGGAGCCCTTGCAGCTTTTGGGAAAAAGTTATACCAAGACCTGTTTGGCGTATCATTTACCGCCTTTATCACCGCAATAGGCGGAGGTACTTTACGGGATATCATTCTGGGGGTACATCCATTAAGCTGGATATCTGATGGCAACTATATCATCGCTATCATTGCCGGGGTACTACTCACTGTCTTTTTTAAGCAATACATCAAAAGGATTCCACGGACCTTATTTCTATTAGATACTCTTGGAGTAGCTATTTATACCATACTCGGTGTTCAAAAATCATTAAGTCATGAAGTAAATCCTATTGCGGCGGTGATACTTGGAATGGTCTCCGCTGTTTTTGGTGGTGTATTGCGCGATACCCTCATCAACGAAATTCCCCTCATCTTTAAAAAGGAAATCTATGCCACAGCCTGTTTGGCTGGCGCCTTCCTTTTTGTAATCCTCAACCATTACGGCGTACAGGCTGATATCAATTTCTTTGCAGGAGTGGCACTCATCATTTTGATAAGGGTGATTTCTGTTAAGTATAAGATTGCGCTGCCGAAGTTGGAGGATTGATAGCTTTGAGTTAAGTCCGGAAGTCGGGAAGTCTGAAAGACCGGAAGATAACATAGTAGCATTCTTTCGGTCTTTCGGACTTCCGGACTTTCCGACTCTTTCTCCATTTACACTTTCTTTAACTTCTGGGCTATTGCAAAACGTTAGTCTTCTTCTTACATTCATATCCTAAACAATTTTCCCCTAAACTTTATGGATCAGACCAACGAAGGAGCTAAGCAGGCTGCTTCTGTATTCCCCCGACTTTTACTGATGGTAATTGCTCTGTCCGCCTGCCAACAAACCGACACGAGCTTTGCCAACAGCAGCTTTTTATCCTCAAAAACAGATTCTGTAGTAACAAAGGAGGCCCCCCCGCCAAAGAAGAAAAAGAAGAAAAAGATCTATCTCACTTTTGATGACGGTCCCAATAGAGGCACCCTGAAAGTTCATTCGATAGTAGAGCAGGAGCAGGTGCCCGTCACCTTCTTCGTCATTGGAGAACATGTATTTGCGAGTACCAGTCAACGCGCTACCTGGGACAGTCTGAAGATAGACAGCTCCCTCGAACTCTGCAATCATAGTAATACGCATGCCTGGCATAATAACTTCAAGCAATTCTATGAACATCCTGATTCGGTGGTAGCTGATTTTGAAAGGAGCCGCGATACTCTTGGATTGGATAATAACATTGCACGAACGCCCGGAAGGAATATCTGGCGGGTAGATACTTTGCGCTATACAGACCTAAAGAAAAGTGCAATTGCAGCCGACTCCCTCCAAAATGCCGGCTTCACCATTATCGGCTGGGATCTCGAATGGCATTATGACCATAAAACATTCACACTTCTGAATTCGGCGGATGACCTTTTGCGACAGATCGATAGTGTATTCGACCATAACCGTACCCGAACCCCTGACCATCTGGTAGTATTAGCCCATGATCAAGTGTATGACGATGCTGATGACTCCTCACAACTTCATCAGCTAATCAAAAAACTAAAGACAAGAGAGGAGTATGATCTGGTGTTAGTTAATAAGTATCCAGGGGTAAACACCGGAAAATAAGGGTGTTTTTCTCTTAGGGAGTCCATCTCCCGAGATGTCATCTCGGGAGATGACATCTCGGAGGTTGACTTCTCCCGAGATGACTTCCAGGAGGTTGACTTCCCGGGAGAAGTCAACCTGATAAAAACACCCCTTTCTTCCTACATTTAAGCTACGATTGATTTACCAATAAAAAATTACCCATGTTGGCAAAAATTTTCACCTCTCTTTTACTCCTAGGCTGCACCATTTCAACGGAAGCGCAAGATCTGTTCAAAGCTCCTGCACCTACAACTCATACCAAATGGGTAAGCCCCGAAAACCCATCAGGTGCAAAAAGTAAAGGCGGCATCACCAACAAAGGAGCGAAAGGAAGCGCTTTCTTCACTCTTAAAGCCGGAGAGAAACTGGTATTGATGGATGTAAAAGGAAGCGGCATCATTCACCGCATGTGGCTTAGCGGCACTATCCCCCGCAGTGAAGAACAAAGAAGATTGGTTCGAATCGATATGTATTGGGATGGAGAATCAAAACCAGCTGTATCGGCACCGATCGGCGATTTTTTCGGTAATGGACTCGGTTTATCAGTCCCCTTCGAAAACGCTCTCTTCTCAAATCCAGAAGCAAGATCATACAATTTCACCATACCGATGCCGTATAGAAAAGGGGCAAAAATTGTCCTTACCAACGAATCATCTTCCCATGCATTGGTTTGGTACGATATCAACTTCACAGAAGAAAAAGTAGCAGCCGATGCCATGTATTTCCATGCTTATTGGAACCGTAACTTTAAGACCACTCTCGGAAAAGATTATGTGATTTTACCTGAAGTGAAAGGAACCGGTAGATATATCGGAACAAATGTGGGCGTTATCGGAGATTCTGCTTATCGAAATACCTGGTTCGGTGAAGGAGAAGTGAAAATATTCCTTGATGGCGATAAAGAGCTGCCGACACTAAGTGGAACAGGAACGGAAGATTATATAGGAAGTGGCTGGGGACAAGGTGAGTATTTCAACCGTAACCAGGGATCATTGGTTTCCGATAACAGTAATGACCTCTATACATTCTATCGTTATCACATTCCTGATCCCGTTTACTTCCATTCCGCCTGCAAAGTAACTTTACAGCAGATTGGTAATACAAGTATCCAACATATGAGAGAATTGCAGGCGAAAGGCGTAGCTATTCCTGTTCAACTATTTATGAAAGGTGATACTGAAGATATTTTTCATCTAAAAGGCAAGGCCCCTGAACAGTTATTACTACTCGATCAAAATCCTATTCCCGATATCAACGATCCTAAATTTACACAGGCGGCCTTCGGAGGTAATTTCTATAGAAGTGATGACGTATCTGCTACAGCCTATTTTTACCTGACTACGCCTTCAAGTAATTTACCAGAATTACCCAACGCAACCGTTCGCATTAAGGATATGCAGGAAAAAGTATGGACCAAGACAAAAAAGAAATGAACATACAGTAACGAAACCTCAAAAATAAATTAACTTAACAGGCCATGTACTTCGGTACATGAGAATCGTTGTCTTCAAACCAAAACAATTGCTATGTCAGTGCCAGATTTATCTTTACAACATCAATTGGTATCCAGCCTTTTCAAATGGCCAAAGAATGCCAGTGAATGGGATGCCTATCGTTTATCGAAGGAGCAATTGGATTTCTTTGAAGAATTCGGATATCTCGCCAATGTGAAATTGCTTGATGAAAGCCAGATAAAATCGTTACAGTCTGAACTGACTGAAATAATGGATCCTTCCCATCCACGACATGAATTATTTTATGAATTCCATACCAACGAATCAACCGATCCGGAGAGTACTGTTTTTCATGCACTCGGTGCCTGGAGAGTAACCGATGGTTATCATGATATACTTTGGAACCCTGCATTTGTTATGGCTGCAAGCCAGCTTTTTGGTAATGCAGCTGTTCGATTCTGGCACGATCAGTTATTTTACAAACCCCCTTATAATGGAGGTGTTGTTGCCTGGCATCAGGACTATTCATACTGGACAAGAACCGGACCTATCCAGCATCTTACCTGTTGGATGGGATTGGATGATGTAAATACAGAAAACGGTTGTTTGTATTATGTTCCCGGAAGTCATCGTTGGGGATTATTAGAAAAGCCTGTTCTTACTGGTGAAATGGATGGACTATTAACATTCATGACGGAAGAACAGAAAAATAATTTCAAACCTATACCAATCGAGATGAAAGCAGGTGAGGCTACTTTCCATCATCCATTGATGGTGCATGGCTCATTCAAGAATACATCTAACAGGCCAAGAAGAGGTGTTGTTATTAATGTTTTTAAAGAAGGAACTAAATCAAATTCAAACGATGTTTTGTTAGAAGGTGTTCCACCAATAGGTGCCGGCAATAAGATGGAAGGACAGTTTTTCCCCTTGTTGTTTGATCCCGCTACAATTTAATTCCACTAAACCAACTAACAGCATATTTATATGGCTGATATTTTTTCTATTCTTCTTACTGAACTAAAAGATTTTTTTGGAATAGGTGCCTGGCTTGAAATGTTCACTACCGGCGATTATAGCCGGCTGAATACTCTTGATGGTATATTAGGCGCTATCAGTCCGCTGATACCTTTTCTTATAGTGCTTGAATTCATAAGTGCCATCCTTCATGGTCGCTTACGAAAAAAAGACTACAAGAATACGATGCTGATTTATGTGATCAATCGCATCATTGGGCGGTTTATCTCCATAGGACTGGTAAGTTTCTGCATCGGCTTTTTTCAACCCTATGCAATCTTCAAAACGCATATCACCTGGTACTGGCTGATATATGGATATCTTGTATGGGAACTCTCCCACTTTGTTTATCACTACTTCGGCCATAAAGTGAGATTATTCTGGTGCCTTCACTCCACTCATCATGCGCCTGAAACAATGAACCTTACCGTTGGTTTTGCGCATTTTTTCCTAGAAGGTCCATATGCTGATTTCATACGAACAACTATCTGCATTCTATTGGGTGTGGATCCTGCTTTATTATTCCTGATAATGTTTATCGACGGAACATGGGGTGCATTCATTCATACTGGAGAGAATTTATTGAAAGATGGAAGACTAGGTCCGCTGCAGCATATTATACTTACCCCCTCTCATCATCGGGTTCACCATGCTAGGAATCCACTTTATATGGATACTAATTTCTGTAACTTCCTTAATATATGGGACAGGGTATTTAAAACGCATCAATATGAAGAACATGAAACTCCACCCGAATACGGAATTACCCGCCCTATAAAAAATGATAGTGTATGGGATATTTATTTCGGTGAATTCGTCCTTTTATTCAAAGACATTTACCAGGCACCTGGCATAAAGAATAAATTACTCTATATAGTAATGCCTCCGGGATGGAGTCATACAGGAGAGCATAAGACAGCTTACATGATAAGGAAACAGGAATTAGAAAAAAAGCAATCACATGAATAAGATACTATCGATAGCAGCTATAGTCATTTTAGTAAGCATATTTGGATTCCAGCCAACGCCAAAGGCAGAAGATCCAAAAGTGCTGATTGATCTTGGGAAGAAAGGAGCTGAAGTACCTGCTTCTTTATATGGGGTATTTTTTGAAGAGATCAATCATGCTGGAGAAGGTGGGCTATATGCAGAAATGATTCGCAACAGGGCTTTTGAAGATAAAGAAGTACCAAAAGGATATAGTGTAGTAAATGGTGAATTAGTGCCTCCTGCTGTCAAAAATCATTTAAGTGGACGTATTGAGAAAAATACTTTTAAATGGGAGAAGGAAACCATTCCTGCATGGACAGTTAGCAGTAAAGGAGATGGCGCAAGCATTCAAACAACAAAGACCTTACCACTTGACCCTTCTACCCCGAATAATCTATTAGTAAAAATCAGTTCTCCATCAACTCCTGCAATAGTTACCAATACAGGTTTTTGGGGAATAGCAACGCAAAAGGGAGCAGAATACCTGCTTCGATTTTACACAAGAAGCGATAATTATACTGGTTCCATAACAGCCAGATTAGTTGGAACCGACAATGCCATCATAGCCAATCAGCAGGTTACAGCTTCTGCAAATGGCAAATGGAAAGAACATAGATTAATACTAACCGCTAATACCACTCAATCAAAAGCACATTTTGAATTGGTATTTGAGAAAAGCGGCACTATCTATATTGATTATGTATCCCTTTTCCCCAAGAATACTTACAAGGGTCGTGAGAATGGCTTACGTAACGATGTGGCTACCTTCCTTGCCGATCTGAAACCCGCTTTTATAAGATGGCCAGGCGGCTGCATAGTAGAAGGAATAACAGTTACCAATAGGGTAGAATGGAAAAAAACGTTAGGAGACCCAATGAAACGCTCCGGTGTTTACGATACCTGGGGTTATCGCAATAGCTATGGATTCGGTTATAATGAATTTCTCCAATATTGTGAAGACATTGGCGCAAAAGGAATGTTTGTTTGTAATGTTGGTCTTGGCTGTCAATACAGGATGGGAGATGCATGTAGCGACCAGGAAGTAGACTACTATGTAAAAGATGTATTAGACGCTCTTGAATATGCAATTGGTGGAACCAATACAGTTTGGGGAGCTAAAAGAGCGAAAGCTGGTCACCCAGCGCCATATCCTTTACAATATGTAGAGATTGGTAATGAACAATGGGGAGCTGTTTATAATAAAAGGTTTGATATCTTCTACAAGGCTATCAAATCAAAATATCCGCAGCTTACATTAATATCCAACCATGGATTAGGAAAAGGAGTGAAGAGTGTCACTAAGACTGATATGATTGATCCGCATTGGTATGTGGGACCCGATTTCTTTTTCAAGAACCATAACCTCTTCGATAATATTCCGAGAGAAGATTATAAAGTATATGTTGGGGAATATGCCTGCAACCAACGTGTTGGCGGCGGCAATATGTTAGCGGCACTTAGTGAAGCGGCATTTATTTCTGGAATGGAACGCAACAGCGACCTGGTTAAAATGGCTTCCTATGCTCCATTATTTGAAAACAAGAATAACAGGGAATGGCCGGTTAACCTGATATGGATAGATAATGATAAAGTAGTAGGTCGTTCCTCTTATTATGTACAGCAATTGTTTGCCAGCAACAGACCTTCATACAATGTATCCACTCAATTACAACAACCAAAATCAGATAAACCTATTCCAGTTAAAGGAGAGGGTGGAATTGGACTTGGCTCATGGATAACACAAAATGAATACAAAGACTTAAAGATCACAACAGCCGATGGAAATGTAATTACTCCTGATATGTCTGTGGGAAATGGATGGATTATTCCGAAGGGAGATTGGAAAAATGCCTCTTCAGGAATACTATCCCAATCTTCTCTCGAGTCTATGGCGGCTGCTTACCTGAAAGGCAAATCATTCAATAATTTTGAATTAGAAGTAAAAGCCAGGAAGACTGGCGGAGATGAAGGCTTTTTTGTGATGTTTGGAATGAATGAATCACAACAAACCGGTTACGCCTTTAATATTGGTGGCTGGGGTAATACGCAAACTACTTTGCAGATAATTGAAGATGGTGTAACAAGTGAAGCTGTTGCCCCTTTTGTAAAGCAAGAAATCAAGAACAACCAATGGTATACAATCAAGGTAATAGTAAAGGAGTCGGTAGCCCAGTTGTATGTAGATGGTCAATTGATCATCAATTATGTTCCTACCCCTGCACCAAGACAATTTGTTATTTCGGGTTATGATGAAAAGACTAATGAACTCATCATCAAGTTCACCAATGCTTCCAATGAACCTTACAGGGCCCAATTAAAAATCGATAACGCAACACAAGTAGAAAGTAAAGGTACAGCTATAACCCTGGCTGCAAACTCATTGAAAGATGAGAACAGTTTTGAAGAACCATTAAAGATTGCTCCAAAACAATCTTCCTTTGATGGGTTCTCGAATGATTTCAGTTATACGTTTGCGGCGAATTCGTTTACGGTGTTGAGGGTGAAAGTGAAAAGTTAAGTTACGTGTTAATAGTTGCGAGTTTCGCGTTATAAAAACAAAGTTCCGAACTCTTCGAGAGTTCGAACTTGTTTTTATAACCAGTTTATCTTTGCGCCTTAAATAATATAGGGGTAATACATTCAGAATAATTATTCGTTGCGCCTTTGCGTGAAATAAATTATATATCAGCAACCACCGTATAAACCCCACCCCTCACCGTATTAAACAACAACAAATACCCATCCTTAGTCTTAACCGACTTCAACGACGTTCCTTTTAACATCACAGGATATGCTGTTCTAACAGCACAACTGGATCCATTAAGGGAATGAATACTTGCATTAGTCAGTCTACCACCATTCCAATCCATAGAAACTTCAAAACCACCTCTCCTTTAAATCCTTTAATGGAGCCCTTACTCCATACTGAAGGTAATGCTGGTAACAGATGCAATTCCTTCATCTGACTTTGCAATAACATTTCAGCCATACCAGCAGTACCGGCAAAGTTTCCATCAATCTGGAAGGGAGGATGCATCAAAGAAATTAGGATAGGTTCCTCCTCCATTCTGGTAATTGCGTCCACAACCTGTGTACTGCAATAGTTGTCTTATTAAATAATAAGCATGGTCTCCATCGAGCAACCGGGCCCACCAGTTTATCTTCCATCCCCTGCTCCATCCTGTTCCACCATCGCCTCTTGATTCTAGTGTTTTCTTTGCCGCATTAAAAAACTCTGGTGTTTGTGTAGAAGAAATCTGTCTGCCTGGATATAATCCAAAAAGATGCGAAACATGTCTGTGGAGTGGGTCCGTCTCTTCAAAATCCTTATACCATTCCTGTAACTGCCCTTTCTTGCCAATTTGCAATGGTAGAAGTTTGCTTTTCTTCTCCACCAGCATATTCCTGAAATCAGCACGAATTTAATGCTTGTGAAGCTTCAATTACATTCGTAAACAAATCCCAAATGATTGACATATCCATTGTAGTAGCAATAGATACGGATTGATGACGGCCATTTACATCCTTGAAAGTATTCTCAGGTGAAGTTGATGGGGCAGTTACCAAGTGTCCTCTTTATCTTCTACCAGCCAATTCAAAGAGAACACAGCAGCTTCCTTCATTATAGGATAAGCTTTCTTTGCTAAAAATACCTTGTCGCCAGTATATGCATAATGCTCCCATAAATGCTGGCAAAGCCAGTTACCACCCATAAACCAGTTTGCCCAAACAGGATCACCATTACCCACATCACCAACGGGATTAGAAGTTCCCCATATCTCTGAATTATGATGTGCTACCCAACCAGGCATATTATAGAATTCTTTCGCAGTGCGGGCACCAGTTACTGAGAGACTTTTTATCCAATCCAATAAAGGCTGGTGCATTTCAGAAAGGTTAGTCATCTCTGCTGGCCAGTAATTCATTTCAGTATTGATATTGATGGTATAGTTCGAACTCCAGAGCGCGTAACTCCTTATTCCATATACCCTGCAAATTCGCAGGTGGTGATCCGGGTTTAGATGCTGAAATCAACAGGTACCTTCCAAATTGAAAGTAAAGTGTTTCAATACCAGGATCATATGCCCCTTTTGAATAAGCCATCAGGCGTTCATTTGATGGAAGTAATGAAGAAGGGTTCTTCTTCATTGTATCCTGAAGATTAAATTGCACCCGTTTAAAATACTTCTGATAATCGGCTATATGCGCTTGTCTTATACTTGTATATCCTGCAGTAACAGCTTTCTTTATATTATTTATTGTGATGGCATTCTCATCTTTCCCCTCCGTATCGGGACATTTATCAAATCCATTAAAGCTTGTGGCAGCAGATACATACAATACCACTTCAGAGGCATTGCTTACTTGAATTCCATTCGCATCAGTCTTTATTGAACCATCCTTACCAACAGCTCTGATACGATATTGAAAACGCATTCCATTACAAGAGCCCTTCTCTTCATAAACAACAGGCTCAATACCTTTCCTGTTATAATAACTAGGGTCAACATGAGCAGGTGCTTTACCACCCAACAAAATCTCATTTGCTCCTGAAACAGCAACAGTATTTCTAAGCTGACTTTGAAGAGCTATAGAAAAATTCAACGAGCCTTTAACACTACTTGATAATTTTATTAAGAAAATATTGCCAGGGTTGGAAGTAAATAATTCCCTTGTGTATGTAACCCCAGCTACAGTAAATCTTGTGGTGGCAATGGCTTTATCCAAATCCAGATCACGATAATAGTTTGTAATGGAAGCGCCTTTGAAATCCTGCTGTATCAATATATCTCCAAGTGGAAGATAAGATTCGGCGGGGAAGATTCTGCATTTTTCTGGTCAGACTTTATCAGCTGAATAATCGCCCCTCCTTCTAACAATGCTTTTCTGACTAATGGAAGGATTGCTGCAGAGCCAGGGTTTATATTCTTCTTAACCGGACCACCACCATACAGCGCAAGCCATTCAGTTGAATCAGTTCATTTTCAACCCCGTTAAAAACTATCGTAACTGATATCATCTTCAACGGTAAGGCTTCCACCCATTCAGTAGCAGGTTTATCGTACCATAATTTTAAGGGAGATTGACTAAAAGTGCTTAAAGAAATGGAGCCAGCACCTAGTATAAAAGTGAAATGCAGTAAAAAAGATCTGGAAATCAGTTTCATAATCCGATTCATATTTTGATTTGATATGGCTCAGTATGCCTTGAAATACAGCATTCCGAATTCGTTAGTTTTCTAAAACTACTTCATTCACTATAATCCAACAAAAAAAATAATGAACCGGGAAATCTGATTCCGACACCTATTAATTATACATGTTCCCTTATATAATATTCAAATTCGGATAGAAAAGGAGAAATTCTAAGACATGATTCAAACAATCCTTCTATATGTGGCGCTTTCAAGTTCCCGGAAGTGACAAGTCCGGTGACCATTGGATTATCGCTTATCCACTGAGAAGAAAGACTATGATTTTTGAAAAATGAAATAAAGATATCAGTCCTGTGTTGCAAGGGTAAAGTAGATAGCTTTTTTTTGATTGATGCAAGTTCCTCTACAACATAAGGATAATCAACAGCAACAAAATGTGTGTTCTCTTCAACAGTGTATTTAAAAAATGGGATCATAATTATACTTAATTAATATTTTATCTGATCTTGGTTTCAAGGTCTTACATTCATCTCTTCTACAAGTTCAGCAAAGCCGTCACTTGTGTGGTTAGTATACATTCCGTAATTATCAAGCCCATAACCGACAACTCCATCATTCGAGCGAATGAGATAGATGATAGCTTGTTCTGCCGGATCCGATTCTCCTTCAAAGCGAAATGTTTGAATAATATGAAGATCTTTCTTCAGATAGAGCTTGCCTTTGAGATATACCATATCCTTTACTAGTAACAGCAATCTCATTGTCTTGCTTATTTGCTTTTAATTTCTGCAGCACTGTTGTGAGCGAGTCCATATCTTCTCTTACCGCTATAAAAAATCATTTAATGGTCATTATCGGTGAGAGCTTAACAAGGAATATAAAGGATATGAGATTTTTATAGAAAAGAAAATAAAAATGCCAGCCTGAAAGCAGCTTTATGAATTTGAATAAATACTATAGAAAACGATACTTCTTACTTAGTTCATTGACAATACCGCATCAAGTGAATGAACAACCCCATTGGAACTTTTCGCCATCGCGTCCTTTTGCATGTAACAAATTCACAGTTACTTTTCCATTAGTAACTTTAATCAGCAACTCTTTACCATTGATAGTTTTCAATAGTTGTCCATCTTTCAGGTCTTTGAAGTTCAATTTTCCTTCAGTAACATGACTATTCAGTATACCAGCCAATCGAATCTTATTCTCTGGCTTTCTTTAGCAGATTTGCAACAGTTCCATTCGATAATTGTCCGAATGCAAGATCTGTTGGCAAACACCGTATAAGGACCTGCTTTTGCTAACTCAATTTCCAAGCCTGCTGCTTTAACACCTCTCAACATAGTGGCTAGGTTTTTGTCGGCCACAACAACATCTACAATAGTTGACATCTTTAAAGGTAGGCCTATTATAAGCAATGCCTTTTTTATTTTAGGCCTAAAGCTTAGGGCCTAAAGCCTAAGGCTTATTTAGAAAACAGTCCGAATATTCAGAAAATCTACATTAGCATATTTCGAAGCGAAAAACTATTGCCTTACTTCCGAATAAAGCCTTAAGCCTTAGGCCTTAGGCTTTAAGCTTGTTGAAACCTCGCCTGAAAAAACCTCAAATACTTCGGCTCATATATCATTTTTAATCCCTTTATCTTATCCCGGTTTTGGTATACGCGGGCGGTGGATTCAGCAATAACATCCATATGAGCCTGGGTATATACACGGCGGGGGATGGTAAAACGAACTAATTCGAGTTTTGGATAGTAGTTGCTGCCATCTGCTTTGCGACCAGCAGATACTACACCGCGCTCCATTGTGCGTACGCCGGAGTCGAGATAGATCTCAGCTGCAAGGGTTTGAGCCGGATATTGATCCTGAGGAATATGTGGAAGGAATTTCTTC
Source organism: Chitinophagaceae bacterium (assembly GCA_044220885.1). GTDB lineage: Bacteria > Bacteroidota > Bacteroidia > Chitinophagales > Chitinophagaceae > Endoryza. The sequence goes on along the minus strand of JBGAQE010000041.1, from coordinate 3,230 downwards.
GCATCTACAAAAATGCCGTGCCCACCAATTGGTCTAACAATGGGAACATCATACTCAATCATCTTTTGTCCGAGATATATTACTTGTCCAACACGAGCGCGTATATGATCGTCATCTACACTTTCACCAATTCCTATTGCCATTGCTTCCATATCTCTTCCGGCTAATCCTCCGTATGTATGTAACCCTTCATACACTACTACCAGGTTGCGTGCTTCTTCAAAAACATCCCAGTCATTTACAGCCAGAAAGCCACCGATATTTACCAATGCATCTTTCTTAGCACTCATTGTAGCGCCATCTGTATAAGAACATATCTCTTTTACTATCTGTTTGATGGATTTGTCCTTATATCCCTTTTCTCTTTCTTTTATGAAATAAGCATTCTCTGCTACACGTGTCATATCATGAATCACTTTTATGCCATGCTTTTTTGTATACGCTCTTAACGCTTTCAAATTAGCCATGCTTATCGGTTGTCCTCCGGCCATATTCACGCTTGTTGCCATACTTACATAAGGAATCCGCTTAGCTCCATACTTCTTTACTAATCTGTCAAGCTTATCCAAATCAATATTCCCCTTAAATGGAAATTCACTTTCCGGATTATGCGCTTCATCAATAATCACATCTTCAAATTTACCACCGGCTAATTCCTGATGCAGGCGTGTGGTAGTGAAATACATGTTTCCAGGGATGATATCACCTTTTTTAATCATCACTTTTGAAAGTATATTTTCCTGCGCCCTACCCTGATGTGTAGGTACCAGATATTTATACCCATAAGTCTGCTGTACCACTTCTTCCAGGTGATAAAAGTTGCGGCTGCCGGCATAGGCTTCATCTCCTAACATCATACCCGCCCATTGACGATCACTCATGGCAGATGTACCGCTATCTGTAAGCAGATCAATATAAACTTGTTCCGATTTTAGTAAGAATGTATTATATCCTGCAGCAACCAGTGCTTTTTTTCTTTGTGCTGCTGTAGTCATGGTAAGAAGTTCTACCATTTTTATCTTATAGGGCTCCGCCCAACTATGTCTTATATTTTTCATATGCATCGTTTAAATAGTTTTTTAAAGAGGTTTAAGTTTTGCGGTGAAATGACGAAGAGCCGGTGCCTCTTCGATAATCTCCAATCCACAAATTTGATTTCGTTTTTCAAATACTTCCAGAATCACTTCTGCCACATAATCGATATGACTTTGTGTGTATACCCTACGAGGAATAGCTAATCGAACTAATTCCATCATAGCAGGAATCAATTTGCCATTTGAATCATATTTACCAAACATGAGGGAGCCTATCTCAACACTTGTTATTCCGCCTTCAACATAAAGCGCGCCAATTAATGCTTGTCCCGGATATTGTTCAACAGGAATATGTGGCAGAAAAGCTTTTGCATCAAGGTAAACTGCATGTCCGCCTGCAGGTTGCATAACCGGAACTCCTGCTGCCACCAATTTCTCAGTGAGGTATTCAATGCTTCTTATCCTGTATTGCAGATAGTGTTCATCCATCACTTCATTTAATCCAATGGCAATGGCTTCAAGGTCACGACCCGCTAATCCACCATAAGTTGGAAATCCTTCGGTGATAACAAGCAGGTTACGACATTGCTTTGCCAACTCTACATTATACATAGCCAGAAATCCACCGATATTGGCAAAGGCATCTTTCTTCGCACTCATTGTACATCCATCGGCATAAGAGAATAATTCATGGGCAATACTCTCTACCGGTTTATCTGCATATCCTTCTTCTCTCAATTTTATGAAATAACAGTTTTCTGCAAAACGACAGGCATCGATAAATAGTGGGATGGCATATTTTGTACAAACAGCCTTCACTGCCTTAATATTCGCCATACTTACCGGCTGTCCACCACCACCAGAATTATTCGTAACAAGTAATGCTTTTTGAGAATGTGCCTGCTCCCTTTTCCTGAACGAACTTTTCAAGCGCATCCACATCCATATTACCCTTAGAGGAGCAGGTATGGAAGGAATGTTTTTACGCTAACTACATAAAAAAATCAACACCTTCCGCGCCACTATATTCTATATTGCTTTGAGTGAAGCAATCGAATGAAAATTATTTGCCCGATACCGCTTGCCCTTTTCACCTACTAATTTGAAAACAGGATTTTTGAATTACCCTGATGTGTAGGTATTACCAATGGCATACCTGTAAGCTGCTGTATGGTCGATTCAAAATGATAGAAGCTTTTACTTCCTGCATAAGATTCATCTCCTAACATAATCCCTGCCCATTGGGCACTGCTCATGGCACTGGTGCCGCTGTCGGTAAGCAGATCAATCATCACATCATCTGCATGAAGAAGAAAAGGATTATAAAAAGCTTTTTGTAATAGTTCTTTCCGTTGCTCTTTTGTTGTAAACAGCAATGGCTCCACGGATTTTATCCGGAAGGGCTCAATGATGGTTTTCATGCGCTTGAGAGTTGTACGTTTTAAGTAGTACGTTATAAGTTGTAAGTAATAAGTTGGGGCTACACAGTATAATAGCCCTTTCTATTCCCAATGTAATGTGTTGGGAGTGGAGAGTACCCAATTAGGTTGGACGGCGAATGATTTTCGCAAAGATTGACATAGGGCAAAGTTTGCAACTTATTCAGAGAATGCATATGATTTTAATCAGTAGGCGGGAATGAATAAATCCCAAAAAAACAAGCCTTTTTTGAATGCTTTCAAAATTACTGAGCTGCCTTGCTGTACTTGTTTATTGAATCGAATATTTAATTATCTTGATTTCAAACCCCTATACATGTTACAGAGAAGAAAAATTACATTAGACGAATCAGAGATCCCAACACATTGGTACAATATCGTTTCTGATATGCCCAACAAGCCATTGCCACCATTACACCCTGGTACACAGCAACCGATAGGTCCTGAGGCATTGGCTCCCCTCTTCCCAATGGAATTGATAAAACAGGAAGTTACGAGTGATAAATGGGTAGAGATACCTGATGAAGTGAGGAACCTTTATTCCATTTGGCGTCCCACTCCTATGTTCAGGGCTTTAAGCCTCGAGAAAGCATTAGGTACTAAATCCAAGATCTATTATAAATACGAAGGTGTAAGTCCAGCAGGTTCCCATAAACCGAACACCGCCATACCTCAAGCTTATTATAATGCAAAGGAAGGAGTTAAGAAAATAGCTACAGAAACCGGTGCTGGCCAATGGGGAAGTTCATTGAGTTTT
>JBGAQE010000248.1:0-3118 GCA_044220885.1 Chitinophagaceae bacterium | reverse complement strand
TTCAGTGCTATCATAGTTTTCTTCCTCTTCATAGAAGCTTTTAAACAATCTTTCGCCGTTTATAATCTTTGAATTAGAATATATTTTTTGCTCTTCATCTATCCAACTACCATGTTGAACAATTGGCTCACCGGCAATTACTTTTTTGTAACGCAGTTTACAATTATTATTAACCAAGGAATACATATGATAGTTAACAGCGCTATGACAAGCAGTAGTTAATATTTCTGATGATGGGAATAGATTTGTAAGCACAGTTTCATAAACCGATAGCTTCGTTGGATCCTTGGCGATTTCTAAGGTGTTTGTTAATTGGTAGTCGTCGCAAATGATAAAGCAATTGTTGAATTCCGCGAAATTTATTGATTTGTCGTTAGGATAAATACACTCTTCCAAGGTTGTTTCCCCTTCATAAGAAAATCCTGATAGTCCCAAATTTTCGAGTATGAAAGTATCTTCGAAAGTTTGTACTGGGTTTTTAATTGTTATTATGGATGATTTGAATCCCAAGGTTTTTTGAATTAATAGCCGCTAACAATCAGGCATTGCCGATGGCGGGGAATTTTATACTAGGCTTTTCTTTTTATCATTACTCCACCGGCATTGTTTCCTCTTCCCCAAATATGTATTTATTAAACCACTGCCAGTTATGCCATGTTGCAGCCAATCTTTCTTTTGGCTTATTGATACCATGGCCAAACCCTTTATATACGATCAGTTTCGAAGGAATTCCCCTGTCTTGTAATCCACGGTATAATTCATATGCATTTGGAATAGGAACACGTTTATCAAACTCACCATGTTGTATCAACGTTGGCGTGCTGGCTTTGTTGATATTCGTCATTGGGGAGGTTTTTAGGTAGATATCCATATTACTCCATGGAGTAGCTTCCAGGTATTGTCGGGTAAAAGGGGTGATGTCTGTATTTACATAATAGGTTACCCAATTGGAGATACCTGCTCCTACGGAGATAGCCTTGAATATGTTTGTATTGGTAGTAAGAAAAGCTGAGATATAACCTCCCTGGCTCCATCCCATGCTGCCCATCCTTGATGTATCTATAAAGCCTTTGCTATTGAGATAATCAATTCCGCTCATAACATCCCACATATCGCCTACACCAAGATTACGGACGTTTAAAGACCTGAATTTCGCTCCATATCCGGCACTTCCGCGGTAATTGACACGAAGCACAACGGCCCCTTTCTCTACCCATTGCATGATAGGGTATACATAAGTGGGAACAGGATCCGGGAAATCGGTGCCAGTAGGCCCTCCATGTATCACTACCAGTAATGGATATTTCTTTTTAGGATCGAAGTTCCTTGGCTTCAGCAATATTCCTTCGATAGAAGCACCGTCTTTGCTTTTCCATTGAATCATTTCGTTTACCGGAGTATTCCAGTTGGCAATCTGGGCAGTGCTGTTACTGATCATTTTCAATGCATCATTCATTCGCCATAGATATACTTCGCTAAGTCCCTCGTAATTCCGGCCCGATACGGCAACCATATCAGTATTCTTACTGAACGATATTCCACTAACTATATCAAGCGGAATGCTTATTGGCTTTGTCTTTCCCGTTTTGGTATCGACAGAATAAACCTTTTGTTTGGTTCTTTCCAGCGCCTGCACGAAAAGCCCTTTGGTATTCCAGTCAATAACTGATTTATTTTCATCAATATCCGTGGCTATCTCCATACTTTTCTTCGTTGCCATGTCGTAAATAAAGAGGCGGTTATTCTTATAGAATTGAGTTACGGAATCATTCACTGTACTACCGTACACAAATGCAGTTCCTTCAGGATTCCATCGGTTAAAAAAATCGGCAGCAGGATTGGTGATCAGGGCTGTGATATTTTTATCAAATATGTTGATTGATACAATATCTGAGCTGGTTACGGAATTAATTAATGGGTCTCGCTGGCGGTTAAAAATGATACTCTTGCCATCAGGACTCCAATCAAAACCGTTCACATTGAAATTGCCTTCTGTCAGTCGTTTCGCAACTGGTAGTTTAACACAATCCCTTTCCCGTATCTGGTTTATGGCATCTGGTTGAGTAGAATCTTTTTTAGCGGTATAACAAGGTATTTGTCCTGCAAGCACCACGCTATCATAATTAAAGTTCAGTAGCCATAAATGTGTCTGCTTATACTCTTCCCCTTCCACGCCATAAGCTCCAAAACGTTCTTTGATGGTTTTGTCGCTCTTACTATCGGCTTCTGCTTTTGTGTAAGCGATCTTCGTACCATCTGGACTCCATTTATAATTACCGATTCCATCTTCATCTTTGGTTATCTGCAAAGCTTCACCACCATTCATCAGGATAATATATAGCTGGGATTTATCACCTCTATCTGCAATAAAAGAAACAAAACGACCATTGGGCGAAAATTGCGCCGCGATGCTGCTGCCTTTATTAGTACGTGTCAGTTGAAAAGGCTCAGCTCCATCACGGCTCATCCAGAGCTCCGTATCATAACTATTATTAGTCCAGTCAGTAGAAGTCACTGTATAAATCAGTGTTCTTCCATCTGGCGATATCAGAGGGGAACCAGTGCTTTTTAAGCTGATCCATTTCTCAAATGAAACGGTGGCATTCTTTTGTGAAATACATATATTAGAAAGAAACAGGAAGAAGGCGATATAAATTACCCGCATATAGTTTGATTGTAATTAAATATACAGTTAATCTTGAAATGTATAAAAGGTAGTTTAAACACATTCTTCCTGCCAGATAGACAACTTAAGTCGACGAAAGTAAAAGTGTAGGAATTGATTTACTTACGGCCGGAGCTTTATATTCCTAACGGTATTCAGTGGCACTCAAACCTGCCAATAATTAAGATGATTAGAAATACCGACGATATAGGTTTGAAGTAAGCCGCCATGATGTAAAACCTGAGTTAGTGACAGGTTCAAGAACTACGCCTTTCAAAAGTAAACCATTTTCGCTCGAAGAATATATAACTTATCACAGTATTGCCAGAGTCTATTCTAACTAACTTAGTTTTTATGAAAGACCCTTTACTTGAAACATACTTAAGCCTTAGAGAATCTAAATTTGCAGTTTCGTAAAAAGAACCAAAAGTACAGCCAAAGGGATTGTCCTTG
>JBGAQE010000247.1:0-3149 GCA_044220885.1 Chitinophagaceae bacterium | reverse complement strand
AATCCAGACAGAAGCCAGACCTTTTATAAGGATTTCTACAAACTGGCTCCTGGCCACCAATTGCTTTTTACTGTAAGTTCTCCGAATGCACCGGAAATTTCTGCTTACTGGAGTCTGGATATAGCAGAATCAAAAACCATAAAACCTGCTGAGGCTATAGAACAATTCAGGGGTTTATTAGAATCATCTGTTGTAAAAAGAATGCAAAGCGATGTTGAAGTGGGAACCAGTTTAAGTGGAGGGTTAGATAGTTCAGCAATAGCAGCTCTTATTAACCAGCTACCGGAAAAACCTGCGCATTACCAGCAACATAGTTTCACTGCCGGTTTTCCGGGATACGAAAAGGATGAATCAAAATACGCAAAAGAGGTTGCCAGTAAATTTCATTTATATCAGCATATCACAACACCTGATGCTGAAGATTTCGTCAAACAACTGGAAGCACTCATTCTTCATCATGAAGAGCCGATAAGTTCAGCCAGCGTATTTGCACAGTTCAAAGTATTTGCAAAAGCAAAGGAACAGGGTGTAACTGTTTTATTAGATGGACAAGGTGCTGATGAATTATTGGGAGGATATGACCGTTATCGGCAATGGTATTTGCAGGAATTATTATCTAAAGGACAGTTTCATCAGTTCCAGGAAGAAAAGATTGCTGGACATACAAATTCCAACTGGAGATATATCAATTATCTGGCGGCATTCTTTCCGAATCTTACTGCCACTGAATTACAGGAGAAGGCGATGCGCCAGGCCAAACAGCAAGCATCCCTTGAACCTAATTTCATAAAAACTCATTTCAGGAAAGAGCTTTTCCAGAAACCAGTGGTTAGAAAACTGAATGACCTCTTATTATATGATAGCTGTTCAGGAAGATTGGAAGAATTACTGCGCTATGCCGATCGCAACTCCATGTATCATGGAAGAGAGGTGAGATTGCCTTTCCTGCAAAAAGATCTGGCAAGCTACTTGTTTACATTGCCTTCATCTTTCAAGATAAAAAATGGTTTTACAAAATGGCTTTTACGTAAAACCATGGAGCCTGATCTACCGGCAAACATCATTTGGAGAAAAGATAAGGTAGGTTTTGAACCACCACAGAAAGAATGGATGAAACAGGCGCTGATGCTTGAAATGATACGTAAGGCAAAAGAGACCCTCGTTGATAAAGGTGTGATAAGACCAGCAGCCTTGCTAGAAAAAATACAGCCGCACGATTCGTATGCGGCTGTAACCACTGACTGGCGCTACCTTATAGCGGGTGTACTTTATAAATAACCTCAACCTTTCCGGTATTTCTCATACACCGAGCTATTGCCACTAGCATCCACTTTCAGGGTAATCCAGTTGCGGGCATCCTGCATTTTCACAAAATAAACCACCTCATCCCCTACTGTCACCTCTGTAACGCCAAAAAGCTCTTTTGAAGAGTTTAGATTTTTTAGTTTGGAATAGATATGCAAGGGCAATAATGCAGGTTGATAATATCTTGTTGAACCCAAAATATTCCCCTCCATATCATATTGAATTTTCGACCGTATACCTGAATAGGAAAAACTTACAGAATAATAATCATTGTATTCCTGCCAACGTATATCCTCTGCGGCAGTAAATGTTTCTTTAAATGCTTTCATAACGCGGGCATTAGGCTCATAAGCGAATGCTGCACTTGTAACAACACAGGCGAGCAGGAGGATGATGATTTTTTTCATGGTAAAATTTTTAAATGGTTTGTACTGACTGATGAGGTAATAAATCTACTATACCCATCTGCGCACAACAAGCCAATTGGTACGGGTGGCCGCCATTTATCATAATCTACGAAGGTCTTCGCACATATTAAAAATTCCTTCATGCCTTTGAAAGGATGAAATCCTTACTGGGACTGTATTTCAGGGATGTTGCATCATTATTTTGTGGGTAGGGTTAATTGACTGTTAAATGGTAATGACGGTGGGAAGAGCGGTGATTATACCCTATTCGTTATCTTTTTATTCTGCATCTTTGCACTCTTATATCAATCTTTATGAAACAAGCTACTAAGTTTATACATGCAGGGGCACATCCAGACCCATCAACAGGAGCTATCATGACTCCTATCTATCAAACATCCACCTATGTACAGGAAGCACCGGGTGTTAACAAGGGTTTTGAATACGCACGGAGCCAGAATCCAACGCGTAAGGCTTTGGAAGAAGCATTTGCATTAATAGAAAATGGAAAATTCGGATTGGCTTTCAGCAGTGGCGTTGCTGCTACAGATGCTGTGATCAAATTATTAAGTCCCGGCGATGAAGTGATATGCGCCAACGATATGTATGGTGGCACCTATCGCCTGTTCACAAAAGTATTTGAGAAGTATGGCATCAAATTCATTTATGTTGATACTACCAATGCTGATAATATAAAAAAAGCGCTGAGCCCTAATACAAAATTGGTCTGGATTGAAACTCCGACCAATCCTTTGATGAATATCACCGATATAGCTGCGGTAGCCGCCATTACAAAGGATGCTAAAATATTGCTGGCTGTAGACAATACATTTGCTTCCCCTTATTTGCAGAACCCATTGGATATGGGCGCTGATATAGTGATGCATAGCGCCACCAAATATCTTGGCGGACATAGCGATGTAATTCAGGGATGTTTGATGATGAATGATGCTGACTTACGCGAGAAATTATATTTCATCCAGAAAAGCTGTGGAGCCGTTCCTGGTCCTATGGATTGTTTCCTGGTATTAAGAGGTATCAAGACCTTGCATGTGCGCATGAAACAGCATTGTGAGAACGGACGCATCATTGCCCATTGGTTACAGAAACATCCGAAAGTGTCGAAAGTATATTGGCCTGGATTTGAGGAACATCCCAATCATGCCATTGCCAAAAAACAGATGCGTGATTTCGGTGGCATGTTGAGTTTTGAATTGAAAGATAATAGCGAAGCGGAAGCACGTCGTGTTCTTTCTTCTACTCACTTGTTCTCATTAGCAGAAAGTCTGGGTGGTGTGGAATCACTGATTAATCATCCTGCCTCCATGACCCATGCTTCTATTCCAAGAGAAGAGCGTATCAAGAATGGCTTGAGTGATTCACTGATACGGTTGAGTATCGGTATTGAAGATGCTGACGACCTCATTAATGATCTAA
>JBGAQE010000040.1:0-29452 GCA_044220885.1 Chitinophagaceae bacterium | reverse complement strand
CTACAGAAGCATGTCCTACTTTAATATGATCACCATAGAAGCCTATGGCGGTTATATTACCTTCTTCCGGTATCTTGTTAAGACCAACATATGTTTTTACAAAGCGGGCACCATCACCGGCTAATCCACCTGTTACGGGAATATGCTTTTTGTTTTTTTCATTGAAACCCGCCACCAGTTCACTTCCGTTGATATGAGTACCATCTGAGAGTATGAATACAGCTTTCAGATCGGGAGCTTGTAATTGCTCCATCAGATAGTAACCTGTTTTCTGGCTGTCCTGATGTTGTTTGATATTTGTTTCGATACAAGATAACCGGGTATTGTTCATTTGAACGGCAGTAACCACCACGCTGTTATCATAAACAGAATCATCACACATTTCACCTGCAGTGGAACAACAAATAATAGAGGCTTTTGGATACTTTTCTTGCAGATTCTTGAAAAGCGAACTATCCACTAAAAGGCTCGACTCCCCGAAAGCCAATACTAATTGGCAGTCTTTCGCAGAAAAATCTTCGCCCGTAAAAGTTGTTTTCCACTCAGAATTGGAAAAATGAAGTTGTTGAATCTTCATTGATGCGTTGTTTTAATGTAATATTGGATCATTATTGCCTTGTAGATAAACGTCTATATCTGATTTTAAATATCTTAGTTCTATTAATTAGGGGTTTACCCGTAATGTTATTTAGTCCTTTGCATTAACCTCATTTACAAAGCATTCTCTTTTCCTAATACATAAATAATTCATTTTATGCGAAAAGACGAATGGAAGGAATTTTTTCATTTTTCCCGCAGGGAAACTACCGGTATTATAGCCCTGCTTTTCTTGGTCATTTTGATATTTTGCCTGCCTTCTCTTATTAATTATTTTTTACCCCCTCTTCCTGAAATACGCACTCTCGAAAATGAAAGGATTGTAAGGGATTTACAGGAAATACAAGAAGAAACCACTCATTCTGGAAATGAAAAATCTGGAAGTCCAAATGATGGAAGAGAAAATAAAGAGGAGCGTTTTACGCCTATAAAGCTATTCAGCTTCGATCCTAATACACTTGATGATGAAGGCTGGCTATCTCTGGGACTAAGTAAACGAACAGTGAAAACTATCCGAAATTATCAGGCGAAAGGCGGTAAGTTCAGGAAGCCCGATGATATAAAAAAGGTTTATGGAATAGCCCCATCATTGGCGGAAAAATTATTGCCATATGTGAGCATTACCGCACCTGATAAGTTTGGAAAGAATAAGTACGATTCAGGGTCATTTGTATTTAAGAAATTTGAAAAGCCTTTAAGAGAATCCAAACAAATAGCACCAGCCTCTATTGAAATAAATGCAGCTGATAGTCTCGAATGGCTGGCTTTGGATGGAATAGGACCGGCACTCACTCATCGCATTCTTAAGTTCAGGGAGAAACTCGGTGGATTTTATTCGATAAACCAGGTAGCTGAAGTATTCGGCTTGCCCGATTCCACCTTCCAGCTCATAAAACCAGTTCTGAAATGTGCCCCGGAAGGGTTTCGAAAAATCCGTATTAACTCAGCTTCGGAAGCAGAGCTGGAACAACATCCCTATATCAGGAAAAAATTGTCAAAAGTGCTGATGGCCTACCGGACCCAGCATGGCTCATTCCGGAACATTTCAGACCTGGGGAAGATTCAGCTCTTAGATAGCGACCTCTTGGCAAAATTAGTTCCCTATATAAGCGTTGAATAGGTAGGAAAATTAATTTGACCTAACGCTTGTTAGTGCATTCGATTTTCCATTATCTTGCAATCACCTGAAACTTGCCAGTTTCCCTTATTTCTATTGAATATGATGAATTTTCTTGCCTCTGAACTGACCCAACAAGTAGCGCATACCGCCCGCGATTTTGCCAATAAGCATATCAAACCCCATGTTATGGAATGGGATGAACAACAGGTTTTCCCATTGCATGTATTTAAAGCCATGGGTGAATTGGGGTTGATGGGCGTGCTGGTACCCGAACAATATGGCGGGGCCGGATTATCTTACTTCGAATACGTGGCTATCATTCAGGAAATAGCAAAGGTCTGTGGTTCTGTAGGACTTAGTCTGGCAGCCCATAATTCCCTTTGTACCGGACATATTCTGGCTTTTGGTAATGAAGAACAAAAGAAGAAATACCTGCCAAAACTTGCTCATGGAGAATGGTTAGGTGCCTGGGGGCTTACGGAAGCTAATACAGGCAGCGATGCTGGTAATATGATGACCACTGCAGTAAAAGATGGAGATGATTGGATCTTGAACGGTACCAAATGCTGGATCACACATGGTATTTCAGGTAATGTAGCCGTTGTAATTGCCCGCACTGGTGAAGCCCGAACAAAAGATAATGCAACGGCCTTTATTGTTGAAAAAGGAACTCCTGGATTTTCTGGTGGAAAGAAGGAAAACAAACTGGGTATGCGTGCCAGTGAAACATCTGAAATGATATTTGATAACTGTCGAATATCAGATGCACAACGAATGGGTGCGGTAGGAGATGGATTCCGCCAATCTTTGAAAGTATTAGATGGCGGAAGAATTTCTATTGCTGCCTTATCATTGGGTATCGCAAGAGGAGCATATGAAGCGGCTGTTGCCTATTCAAAAGAAAGGAAACAGTTCGATCAACCCATATCCAACTTCCAGGGAATATCATTCAAACTGGCTGATATGGCTACTGAAATTGCGGCAGCTGAATTACTCACTTTCCAGGCCTGTGATTTGAAGATAAAAGGATTGGCAATGACTAAACAAGCTGCCATGGCTAAATACTATGCCAGTGAAGTGGCAGTTAAAGTAGCCACCGATGCTGTTCAGGTTTTCGGCGGCTACGGATATACGAAAGACTTTCCCGTAGAAAAATATTATCGCGATAGTAAACTATGTACTATCGGAGAAGGCACTTCTGAAATACAGAAACTGGTTATATCCAGAGAAATCCTTAAGGGATAATGACCCTTTCTTTCTAAGGTTGCTTGTCTTGTGGCGCCTTCCCGTTTTACGGGAAGGCTTTTTTTATCTTCTTATCATACCCATGGTCTCCATAGCCTGCTGCTGATTGTATTCAGACGCAAGTTGCTTATGGTTGATCAGATCCATGATAGTGCCAATCAAACAGAGTCCACCAGTAAGGAAATATAATATGCCCATACCCACCTGGCCAATAAGGAAACGCTGAATACCATTGAAACCAACGAATCCAATAGCGGTTGTAAGCAATATGGTATCGGGTGCTTTTCTTTTTGAAGAATACATGGAAATGAACATTCCTATCTGTTCATCTGATAATCCCTTTGTCATATTCTCGAGCATCATCAGTTCATCGGGTTGTATACCCGGAAGCATCATAAGCATTCTTTGATCCATAGTAGGTTGGTTTATTTTTATTTTTTGAATGGAGAACTAATTGAATAATACGAACTATCAAAACGATAATTGTTGGAATTGCCAGCCAATGGGTTTGCCATGATAATTGCAACTCTCCCTGGTACAGATAAGCCATTGATCGGCCCAGTCCACATCCCGGACACCAGGTTATTCCCAATTGATGAAAAAGGCAAAAAGAAAAATGGTCTTGTAAGGCAGGATCAATAAAAAAAGGACATAGCAAAGCTATGCACCATCCTATCAATTCAGTATGCTTTAAAAGCCATTTCATCCCATAATATACAAAGTTCTTTGGAATGGTACTTTACCGTTGGGAAAATTAATCCAGATAATCGTCCTCGTTCTTAGGGCCGTATTTGTCGAAAAGCTTATCAATAGCACCACCAAACAAAGGAAATTTCTCCTTTGTGAAGTTCTTAATCACTTCTATAGCTTTGTATGCTTGCTGTTCGTTCAGGCCTTCCGCCATCAGTCGTTGGATTAGGTCTTGCATATTGATTTTATTAAAAAGAAAGCCAGATAAAGGATACCTGGCTTTTATTAAATAGTTGAAATTCGATTGCTTTGTTATTATCAGGCTACTTTCAAAAGGTTCATCTTGCTCTTGTCGAATTGCTTCTTGGCGTAATCAAGATTCAGGTGGAAACTGGTCTCCTTTGAAGAAGGTAGCTCAAACATGGCTTCAGTAAGGATGCTTTCGCAGATGCTTCTCAATCCACGTGCGCCTAATTTGAACTCCAATGCTTTCTCCACCATGAAGTCGAGTACATCATCATCAATAGTAAGCTGAATGCCTTCCAATTCGAATAATTTCTTATACTGACGGATCAATGCATTCTTAGGCTCTGTTAGGATAAGCCTGAGCGTTGGTTGGTCGAGCGGATTAAGATGCGTTACAACAGGTAATCGTCCTAATAATTCAGGAATCAATCCAAAACTCTTCAGGTCGGTAGCATTGATATACTGAAGCAGGTTCTTCTTCATGTGCTCCTGCAATTCCTTATTCACATTAAACCCGATGGCATTGGTATTCACCCTGCGGGCAATTACCCTGTCAATGCCGTCGAATGCACCACCACAAATGAAGAGGATATTCTGAGTATTGATCTTGATAAGTTTCTGCTCTGGATGCTTTCTTCCGCCTTGAGGGGGAACGAGCACATCGGTTCCTTCCAGTAATTTCAATAAACCCTGTTGTACACCTTCGCCACTTACATCACGGGTAATTGATGGATTATCTCCTTTACGGGCTATCTTATCTATTTCGTCGATATATACGATACCTTTTTCAGCAGCAGCTACATCGTAATTACAAACCTGTAACAGACGGGTAAGGATGCTTTCCACATCTTCCCCTACATAACCAGCTTCAGTGAAAACGGTAGCATCTACTATCGCAAATGGAACGTTCAATAAGCGGGCAATGGTTTTTGCTAAAAGTGTTTTACCAGTACCTGTTTCTCCGACCATTACAATATTGCTCTTCTCTATTTCAATATCGTTCTCAACTGGTTTCTGTTGTAAGCGCTTATAGTGATTGTAAACAGCTACTGCCAATACTTTCTTGGCATCGTCCTGTCCAATTACATATTCATCCAGAAAGCGTTTTACTTCTATCGGTTTCTTAACAGTAAGTTTAAAGGAAGATGAACCGGTACCACTGCCATCCGTGCGGGTGGAGAGTTCCTGTTCTATGATTTCCTGCGCATGTTCAACGCAGTTCTCACATATATGGCCTTCCTGTCCGGCGATCAGTATTTTAACTTCGTCGCGACTGCGGCCACAAAATGAACAATGTAGTGTTGCTTTTGCCATGTGTTGGTTTCGGAATCAGTAAACAAAGGTATCTAACTTATGAGGCAAATCCCAATAAAAACCCCGAATTCGCCTATGCATAACGCACAAAACGCGAATTTGGGGTTGTAAAATTGGCAGGAAATTATTTATAGTGACTCAACTAGTTGGTCAGCAATGCCATACTCGATTGATTCTTTGGCATCCATCCAATAATCGCGGTCAAAATCTTTCATGATCTGGGCTACGGTTTTACCGCAGTTTTCAGCAAGAATCTTCGCCCCAATTTCCTTTACTCTCTTGGTCTGCTTGGCTTGGATTTCCAGATCAATGCTAACCCCCTGGATATAACCACCAAGACTTGGCTGATGTATCATCACTTCCCCATGAGGATAAATGAAACGTCTTCCTTTAACACCACCACTTAAAAGAATGGAACCCATAGAAGCCGCCAAACCCATACATATAGTGCTAACCGGACTTTTTATCATTTTCATGGTATCGTACATAACCATACCACTGGTTACAACACCACCGGGACTGTTTATGTAAAACTTGATTTCTTCACCTGGTTTATCAGCATCAAGCAACAGGAGTTTGCTAACGATGTCGCGGGCACTTTTATCATCAACAACACCCCATAGATAAACACTGCGTTTCTCGAAGAAATATTGTTCAAGTTTCTTGCTGAACATCATCAGATCACTCTTCGGTTGTTCTTCTTTCTCCTCTTCGTCTTCTGCTCTCCAGTTGTTATAAAAATATTGATTATGATTCATGAGAATATTTTTAATGTCTTTTTTTGGATAGGGGTTATTAATCTTTTTTCTCTTTACGTGGATTTATAAGTAATACTTCATCCACAAGGCCATATTCTTTTGCTTCTTCAGCAGTAAGCCAATAGTCGCGTTCGCAATCCTTGTCAACCTGCTTAACTGTTTTACCAGTATGCTGAGCAATGATATCATAAAGGTTTTTCTTCACCTTCCTGATTTCATTTACAGTTATTTCGATATCGCTGGCTTGTCCGCCGATAGCACCACTTGGCTGGTGCATCATGATTCGTGCATGTTTCAATGCAGTTCTTTTTCCATTTGTACCAGCGCATAAAAGAACCTGTGCCATAGAAGCCGCCATTCCTATACAAATGGTAGAAACGTCAGGAGTAATATACTGCATGGTGTCATAAACTCCCAATCCTGAGTATACACTACCACCAGGGGAGTTGATATACATTTGTATATCGCGCGTTCTGTCTGTACTTTCTAAAAACAACATTTGTGCTGTTACGATATTCGCCACTTCATCATTGATTGGGTAACCCAGAAAAATGATCCTGTCCATCATCAAACGGCTGTAAACATCCATTACTGCAATGTTCATAGGGCGCTCTTCGATAATGTTGGGAGTAAGGTTCGTTACATTATGCTGAGTATAGGCATGCAGGGTATTGCTGCTGATGCCACGGTGCTTCACCGCATACTTTTCAAATTCTTTTCCAAAGTTCATCATGCTATTCGGTATTTGATTTGGCAATTTAAGTCATAATAACCAACCAAATACCGTGCAAGGGTGAAAATCGGACATTTTGCCATCTTGGAGAGTCCGAAAGTCGGAAAGTCCGGAAGTCCGAAAGTCCGAGGAGTCCGTGGAATCAGTTTGAATGTTTGAGAGTAAGTGAGTCGGTGGAGAAAATGCAAATACAAGTCCGGAAGTCGGGAAGACCGAAAGTCCGGAAGAAAATACAAGTAGGTTAGTAAGGAAGTAGGGTAGTAGGGAAGGAGGAGATAATACGAGGAGTAGATATAAATATGATAATTCAGTAGTTGTTGAAAATTCAAGTATGCAAGAAGCGAAAAGGGTAAATATAAATGAAGCCACTCCCAACCCCGAAGCCAATAGTCAGGAGTCAATAGTCAGGAGTCAGAAGAAAATACATTTTCAAGTTTGGAGTATCCCCAACCCCGAAGGGGTTGAATCATCGTATCCCCGGGTGCAACCCGGGGCGGGGGCAAGAAGAGGCCGGGCGAAAAGAAGTATTCCCTGCGTCTCCGCGGTAAAAAAACAAAAGGAGCTCAGAATCGAATCACTTCTTTTCTAAACTCCTTTTAAATTATATCTCAAGTCTCATTCTTCCCTACTCCCTTACTACCTAACTTCCCTACTTGTATTTTCTTCCGGACTTTCGGTCTTCCCGACTTCCCGTCTCTCAATTAGTGCTGATGATGCTGATGCTTCTCCAACTCCTTCGTAAACTCTTCCACACTCACTGGCTTCTCAGTAGCATTCACCTGCGTTTCAGCCCACTGGAATACTTTTTCAGTCTGAATGCGGTGATACGCATCTTCTACGAACTTCCTGTCTTTCATCATACGGTTTACATAGTCAGTGATCCATGGTTGTTCTTCATCCATAGTAGCCATTCCCATATAACCGAAAAGCTGTTGTTTAGCGAAAGCTTGAAGGTCGTTGGGTCCGATCTCAAAATTATTTTCACGTACCACTTTATCAGTGATCAGGGTCCATTTCAATTGGTTCACAAAACTTGGGAATTCATGTTCCACTTGTTCTTTTGATTTTGGCTCTTCTCCGCCTTGTTCTAACCAACGCTTCAGGAAATTATCTGGGAATTCAATAGCTGTTTGCTCAACCAGCACATGATATAATTCGTGCTGAAGATGATTGCTGCTTTGTTTATCCCAATATGCCTGGCTTTCTTCTTTTATAACTGCTTTGAATTCTTCTTCGTCATTGATTGTCTTTGCAGGGAAAGCGGCTTTGAACAACTCATCATTCAGTTCAGCCCTTTCAACCAGACCCACTTTGGTGATGGTCATCTTGAAATATTTATCACCAGCTGCTTTGTCGTGCTTGTCGAATCCAAGATCACTTAATACCCACTCTCTTTCTTTTTCGTCGAAAGCAACATTAGGCTGTAATACGAAAGAATCGTCTTTTTTGCTGTTGATCAGTTGGGGACGGAAACTTTCTGCAAAATATTTTACCAATAATGAATTGTCTTTTGATACACCACCTTCAATAACATTTCCAGCCGCATCAGTTTCAGTAAATAAAACATTCAACACATTATCGTCACCGGTGGTGGTTTCAGGATCAGTCATTTTACCATGACGTAACTGAAGACGTGAAACTTCATCAGCTACCATTTCATCGGTAACAGTTACTTTATAACGGGTAGTCTTGGCTTTTGCCAGGTCTACTATGTTGAACATAGGCTTCAGTCCAATTTCAAAAGCAAATGAATACTCAGTCGGATTATTCATGTCTATCTGACGGGCATCATTTTCAGGGAGGGGGAGGGGTTGTGCGAAAATGTCGAGTTTCTCATTTCCCATATAAGAATTGAGCTCTTTTTCAACGGTGCGTAATACTTCTTCAGTAAATACAGCAGGACCGTGCATTTTCTTGATCATGCCTGTAGGAACCATCCCTTTTCTGAAGCCTGGGATATTAGCTGTTTTGCTATAGTTCTTCAGTGATTTTTCAAAAGAAGACAGGTAATCTTCCTTTGCCACTTTAACAATGATCTTATCGTTCAGGAGCCCTATATTCTCTCTCGTAATAGTTGCCATAATTGCTTTTTTTGAATGGGGGGCAAAGGTAGGACAATTCAGGCTTTTTGAGCCATGAAAAGCTAAAAAACTCCGTTTTGGGGGCAGTTTTTGGAAAACGGAGATCAGGCCTTATCCTGCAATACCAGCATAGGGATATGGCTTTCGTAAGCCATTGCCGTTGTGTGGGTTTTGGTGAAAATGCGTTCAAAGAAACTGTGGGCATGGGCTACCATAACCAGGATATCAGTATTGTTTTTTTGCAGATACTGTTGTATTCCCTGAGTTACTGAGCTGTTTTCCAAGGTAATGAAGTTGGTCTTATGCTCTTTGAACAGGCCTTCTATATCTTTTCTGCCTACCATTATATCGGCATGCTCTCCTGAATGAGATAGCTGAATATGCAGGATATTGATAACAGCATTATAAACAGCAGCCAATTTAAAAAGCGGGTCAAAAAGATGGAAACTGGTCTGGTAGCTGAAATCGCTGGAGTAAGTGATGGAAGAAATGGCTTTATACATAGCATCATGCGGAATCAGCAAAACTGGTTTTTTTATCTTTCTGATTACATTGGTAGTGGTGCTTCCGATTATTTTCTCAAGTCCACCAGCCCCCTTCATACCCATAACCACAAGGTCTATTTCAGTTTCTTTTGTGAGAGATTTTATTTCGTCACTGGCAATTCCTATTCGTACCAGCCATTGAACTTCTATATTGAACTGGAGATGTAATGAATCGGCCAGTTTACTTATCAATTCTTCATTTTCCTTCTGCATTTCTTCGGCAGTCACCATAACATATGGCACTTCACTTACTGGTGTTGGCAACATATAGGCATGAAACAGAATTAACTTGGCATTTAAAACTTTTGCCAGGTTGGCAGCATATGTGGCGGCATTTGTAGAGGCAGGGGAAAAATCAACCGGTACCAGTAAGGTTTGCATATCGTTAGTTTTAATAAAGGTAAACCTATTATATAGAGTGCGGGATGAGTAAAATCAGGGGGGATTTTGATTGTTTCAGGGGAAAGTCAAAAGGTTTAAAGTTTCAGGGTTTAAGAGTTTAAGGTTCTTACATTCGATCATTCACTACGACTTTGAAAAACCTTAAACTCTTAAACCCTGAAACTTTAAACCTTATTATTTTAAAATAAAAAAAAGCCCCCTGCTTTCGCGAGAGGCCTCCCGTGCAGGTTGTATAAGGTCTCCAACCTTATAAGGTTGGAGACCTTATGCAACCTATTGATTCTAGAAACTCAAAAATCATTCAAGCAACATATCTATTTCTGGGAATGCAAGTCGGTTAAAAAAAATTGAGTCTGTTATTGGTAACCACTTCATTACGAATTTTTATCGATAATCCTTTGAATTGTACAACTCTAAAACAAGGGAAAGGTAAACTGGAGGTTGTATAAGGTCTCCAACCTTATAAGGTTGGAGACCTTATACAACCTCCAGTTTAGTAAAAACCAATAAAGTCAAAATTCAAAAGTCAAAAATTGATACTCGGAGAGTCGCACTATTTTTTGACTTTGACTTTTGATTTTTGACTTTTTTTGAATTTTCAATAAAAAAAGCCCCTTGCTTTCGCAAGAGGCCTTCCGTATGCATGGAGGACTCGAACCCCCACGGATCACTCCACCAGATCCTAAGTCTGGCGCGGCTACCAATTACGCCACATGCGCAATTCAACTCTTGTTGTAAATAGCCCTAAAGGGCAGCAAATGTAACTGATTTAATGTGAATCAAAAAAACGGGTTCTTTTGCGTAAATTTACCCTCCAACTTACCACGATGGATACAGTGTCTGCTTTGCCCCGGTATAATTTGAATGAGGAACAGGAAAAAAAACTGATTCTCAGGGAATACCGTGCCTTGTTGCGGGGACTGAAACCCAAGCTGAAACCGGGCGATAAGGAACTGGTGAGAATGGCTTTCGAAATGTCGGCCGAAGCCCATAAAACCATGCGGCGCAAAAGCGGAGAACCCTATATTCTCCATCCCTTGGCAGTTTCCCGAATCTGCGTGGAAGAAGTGGGGTTAGGGGTTCGGTCATCTATCTGCGCTTTATTGCACGATACCGTTGAAGACACCGATATAACCCTCGAAGACATTGAGAGGGAATTTGGAAATGAGATTACACGTATCGTAGACGGACTTACAAAGATCTCAAACGTAATAGATGTAAACGGATCTCAGCAAGCAGAGAATTTCAAGAAGATATTACTTACGCTGACTGACGATCCGCGTGTAATCCTTATAAAGCTGGCCGACAGGTTGCATAATATGCGCACCCTCGACAGTATGAAGAGGGAAAAACAATTGAAGATTTCTTCCGAAACAGTATATGTATATGGTCCCTTAGCTCATAGGATGGGTCTCTACAATATAAAGACCGAATTGGAAGACCTGGCCATGAAATACATGGAGCCGGATGCTTACAAGGAAATAGCCCGAAAATTAGCAGAAACAAAAAGAGAACGTACCCGCTATATAAATGAATTCATAAAACCTATCAAGGAAAAACTAGATAAAGGGCAGTTTGAATTCGAAATTTATGGACGTCCCAAAAGCATACACTCCATCTGGAACAAGATGAAGAAAAAATCAGTGGCATTTGAAGAAGTATATGATCTCTTCGCAATCAGGGTTATCCTGAATTCTCCAACAGAAAGGGAAAAAGAAGATTGCTGGAAAGTCTATTCATTCATAACTGATGAATATACCCCTGCACCTGAAAGGTTGCGCGACTGGTTGAGTAACCCAAAATCGAACGGATACGAAGCCTTGCATACTACAGTGATGGGTCCGCAGGGTAAATGGGTTGAAGTGCAGATACGTACTAAGAGGATGAATGAAATTGCAGAGAAAGGGTTAGCAGCGCATTGGAAATATAAGGAAGGCACTTCAGACGAAAGTCGTTTTGATAAATGGTTCCAGCAAATAAGGGAAGTATTGAATACACCCGATTCTGATTCCATCGATTTTCTGCAAGACTTTAAAACGAGTTTCCTTGCAGAAGAGATTTATGTGTATACACCAAAAGGAGATGTGAAGATGTTGCCAGTAGGTTCATCGGCGCTTGACTTCGCCTTTTCCATTCACAGTATGGTGGGTTCTCAATGTATAGGAGCGAAGGTGAATCATAAGCTGGTTCCTATCAGCCATAAATTACGAAGCGGTGATCAGGTTGAAATCATTACCTCTTCAAAACAAAAGCCATCAGAAGATTGGTTGAACCTGGTTGTAACGGCTAAGGCAAAAACCAAGATAAAAGATGCCCTTAAAGAAGAGAAACGAAAAGTGGCCGATGAAGGCAAATATATCTTACAAAGAAAACTGGAAGGCATGGGAGCTGCTTTCAATCAGCACAATGCCGATATCCTGGCTGTGTTTTATAAGATGGCTTCGCCACTTGATCTTTACTACCAGATATCCATCAAGAATATTGACCTGAAAGAACTGAAAGAGTTTCATCTTTCCGGCGATAAACTGGAGCCGCCAAAGCCTATAAGGCCTGTTATTGAACATAAGCCGCACGAATCTGCCGCACAAACAGCTATCAATAAGAATGATGCTGAACTGATTATTTTTGGAGAAAGCAGCGACCGCATTGTTTATAACCTCGCCAATTGCTGTAAACCTATACCCGGTGATGACGTATTTGGTTTTGTTACTACGGGTAAAGGATTGACAATCCATAGAACCAATTGTCCTAACGCGGCAAAACTCATGTCGCAATATGGACACCGGGTGGTTAAAACAAAATGGGCTAAGAACAAGGAGATTTCATTCTTAACCGGTTTGAAGATTGTTGGATTAGATGATGTGGGTGTAATTCACAAAATCACCAACCTTATTTCAGGTGAAATGAGAATCAATATCAACGCCATGACCATTGAAGCGGGAGAAGGCTTGTTTCACGGGAATATAAGGGTATATGTTCATGATAAAGAAGAACTGGAAAAATTATTGGACAGATTGAAGAAATTACCTGGTATTGAAACAGTTGACCGTTACGACACGGAAGCCTGACGCTATTTGCGCACTTTTTTTCCGCTTCAGTATTATTACCTTTTGATTCCCCTATTTTTGCGGCTTCAGAAACAATTTCAAAACCAGTTCTCCATGGTAGATGTTTTATTAGGCCTTCAATGGGGCGATGAAGGAAAAGGAAAAATTGTAGATTTTTTTGCACCCGGTTACGATATCATCGCACGTTTTCAGGGAGGTCCGAACGCAGGACATACACTCTATGTCAACGATAAGAAAATAGTATTACACCAAATCCCTTCTGGCATATTCCACGAAAATACCATCAACCTCATTGGTAATGGTGTTGTTTTGGATGCTGTTACACTTAGGAAAGAATGTGATTCTGTAAGCGCTTTTGGTGTTGACTACAGAAAGAACTTATATATTTCCGAAAGAACTCACCTTATTGTACCCACGCACCGCGCGCTGGATAAAGCATCTGAGCTTTCAAAAGGGAATGAAAAAATCGGTTCTACCCTCAAAGGTATTGGACCAGCCTATATGGATAAAACCGGAAGAAACGGTTTACGTGTAGGTGACTTATTAGATAAGAATTTCACTTCCCAATATATCAAGCTCCGTCTCAAACATCAACGTTTGTTAGACAGCATGAATTTTCATGAAGATATCACTGCCTGGGAAGAAGAATTTTTTGAGGCATTGGAATTCCTGCGCGGATTCAAGATCGTAAATGGTGAATACTTCATCAACGATAAGATCAGCAAAGGAATGAATGTGTTGGCAGAAGGTGCCCAGGGTAGCATGCTCGATGTTGATTTCGGAACATTCCCATTTGTAACTTCTTCCAATACCATTTCAGCAGGAGTTTGTACCGGATTAGGTATTGCACCACAGAAGATAAAAGACGTAATTGGAGTAACAAAAGCGTATTGTACAAGGGTGGGTAGCGGACCGTTCCCAACCGAATTACATGACGATACCGGAGAATTGATCCGTAAGATTGGAAGCGAGTTTGGAGCTACTACCGGCCGTCCACGCCGTTGTGGCTGGATTGACCTTGTTGCGCTCAACTTCGCCTGTATGGTGAATGGTGTTACTAAATTGGTGATGACCAAGGCCGATGTACTCGATTCGTTTAATGAACTAAGTGTTTGTACCTCATATAATGTGAACGGAAAATCTAGTAAGGAAGTACCTTTCCAAATGAACCGTTTGCCGATAGTGCCTGAATTAAAGCAGTTTCCGGGTTGGAATAGCGATATTACAGCTATCCGCTCCGAAGATGGCTTGCCGGTGGCTATGAAAGAGTATATTCGCTTTATTAACGAGTATTTAGGTGTGTCTGTGGCCTATATTTCCAATGGCCCAGGTAGGGAACAACTGATTGCCGTTAAGTGATTTTTTTCTTTACAACTAGAACAATAAAAAAAATCAAAAAAAATTTTGGCTAATTAAAAACTTCGCTGAAATTTTACAGCACAATCTTACCTGGATATGGCAGCAAAATCTGATAAAGGCAAAACTACAGGCAGCAAAGCTGCCCCCCAATCTTCTAAGGAAACTCCTAAGAAAGAATCTCCAAAAGCAAAAAAGCAATTGGAAGAGGATGATGAGGAGGACTTCGATAATGAAGAGGTGGATACTCCCGTAGCTTCAAAAGGAGCTAAAGCTTCATCTAAGAAAGATAAGGATGAGGACGATGATGATGATGACCTCGAAGAAGAAGTAGATGATTGGGATAAACCTGAAGAGGATGATAGCTGGGATCCTGATTTCGAAGAATTCGATCTACCAAAATCCAAAGCTAAAAAAGCACCCGCTACCGGAAAGAAAGGTAAAGCGGAAGAAGAGGATTTGGGAATTGATGATGAATTCAAGGACATGGATCTCTTCAATGATAGCGGCTTTGATGATGAAGAGGATGATTTCTAATCAACCACTTCTTTCAAATACCTGAAATCTTGTGCAGAGAATATATGCCTCCTTCACTATAACCGATAGTAATCTAACTAGGATACAAATGTTGAACTGGGTAAACCGGTTCAACATTTTTTGTTTTCTGGATAGCTGTGATTACTCCCTTCCCTTCCATTCACAAGATTGTATTGCCGGTGCCGGTAGTTTTAAAAGCATTTCAGTCAATGCCGGTAACGCCCTCTCTTCTCTGGAAAAATTTCGCGCTTCAACAAACGATTGGTGCTTTGGGCATCTGGGGTACGACCTCAAGAATGAAATTGATGCACTTTCCTCCACTAAGGCAGATAAGATTGGTTTCGATGACCTTTGTTTTTTCATTCCAGAAGTAGTTCTTCAATTGAAAGGAAATGAACTGATTATTGGTGTATTAGATGGTAATCCGGAAAGTATATATAAAGAATTATCCCTGCAGCCCGTTTATTTGCCACACACTTCGGCCAATATTTCCAATATTCAATCAGGAATGTTGCGAAGCGAATATGTTGCAGCAATAACTGCACTCCAATCTCATATACTTCGAGGCGATTCTTATGAAGTAAATTTCTGTCAGGAGTTTTTTACAGAAGCATTCATTGAATCACCGGTTTCTTTATTCCAGTTATTACTAAATGAATCTCTAATCCATTTGCTGCATACTACAGGGTAAAGGATAGCTATCTTCTCTGTGCCAGCCCGGAGAGATTCCTGAAGAAAGAAGGAAACGAACTTATTTCACAACCTATAAAGGGGACTATAAAAAGAGACCCTGATCCGGCCATTGATTTCCAGAACAGCCAGGCATTATTGAATAGTGCAAAAGAACAAGCCGAGAATGTAATGGTAGTCGATCTTGTAAGGAATGATTTGTCCAGAATTTGTAAGGAAGGAACAGTTGCTGTATCTGAACTTATGGGACTCTACAGCTTCCCTCAGGTTCATCAAATGATTTCTACAATCAAAGGAACAGTGAATGATGATAGCAGCTTCACGGATATAATAAAAGCTACCTTTCCGATGGGTTCCATGACCGGAGCGCCAAAGATCAATACGATGAAGCTTATTGAGAAATATGAAACATTCAGAAGGGGATTGTTTTCTGGTGCGGTTGGATATTTTTTTCGCCATCAGGCGATTTCGATTTTAATGTGGTAATAAGAAGCTTATTATACAACGCTGCAACCGGATATCTTTCTTTCCCTACAGGTTCAGGCATTACATATTACTGTAACCCTGAAGCTGAATATGAAGAATGTCTGCTCAAGGCTATGGCAATAAAAAAGTACTGGCCAGTTAGCCAGTGCTTTGTATGTGGTTTCAAATTCCTTATTTACGACGGTTCAGTTCTTTTGCAGGCGGGATGTTTTCTGTTGCAACAGTAACACCGCTTAGTAACAATTGCACTGATTCATTGAGGATCTGGTATTTGTTGGTAACAAAAAGATCCATCTTGTCGGCAGGCAATTTCAATTCATAACTATTCTCTGCAGTAGCCATCACTTTATCAAAATTCGGGTTATACCTGTTGAACTCATTGATATCCATCAAAACGTTTTTGGATATCACTTGTGAATGGTATTTGCCTGATACTTTAATAGTGCGGGAACTTTCTAATTCAGTTGAAGAAAGATTCCTGTTGCTTAAGAACTGCGATACAGCGCTTATCTGTTCGGCAGTTTCAGCCTTTGTTAATGTGGTGATTCCACCTTGTCCCTCAAAAATATAGTGAGTACCGATGAATTTCTTTACGTGGTTACGGGTCTCATTTGGAAGATAACCCTGCAATACCCAGAAATTACGGCTACCACTCTTGCGGATGGCACTATACACGTTACCCGGTCCACCATTATAGGCCGCAATTACCAGTAACCAGTCGCCAAACTCTTTATAAAGGTCTTTAAGGTATACAGCAGCTGCACGGGTGCTCTTTACAAAATTGGTCCTCTCATCTACCTTATTATTTACTTTCAAACCAAGGGTGCGGGCTGTTCCAGGCATAAATTGCCATGGTCCAACCGCTCCTGCCCAGGATTTAGCTGAGTTTTTCAGCTCCGATTCAATAACAGCCAGATATTTCAATTCGGCAGGTAGGCCATGTGAGGTAAAAACAGCGTCCATCATGTTGAAATAGGGTCTGCCCCAGTCTTTCATCTTCAATAAATCTTTGCTATTCTCATCCATATAGTCTTCTACAAAGCTTACCGCCCTTGGGTTAAGGCGAATGCCGTTGGAAGAGCCGCTGGAAGAGGCTTCGAAAAGATCAGGAATGCTGTTTTTTATGGATTGGGTATCGCCTGATTTAGCAGACGCCACAATAGTGTCTGATAATACGGTAATACCTTTCTTCGCACTCTTTGCTGCAGCTGTCTTTTTTGAAACAGTAGCTTTTCCTTTCGGACTCTTTTTACCGCCATTGTTGGCGAAAGCCGTGGAATACAAAGAGATGGATAGAATTAATCCAATAATTAATTGCTTCTTCATCATCATTTTTTAGTTCAACAATACCGACAGCACAATAGGACCGGATCAACTAAGGATGATGTTTTAGCATAGGATGTTTCTGGAAGGAGGGGTAGGAAAAGAGTGTCGTGAGTTTCTGGTTTTTCTATTTCTTTTCGTCCCTATAGTGTAGCATCCAGTGGTTGGATACCTGGAGCAAAGATAACTCCGAAAATCGGTTTGTCATAGCTTGGATACCGAATGGTAAGCCATTACTGTGCCAAAAAAGCGGTAAAGAGATGCCCGGAACACCGGTTAAGTTGGAGAAAACTGTAAAAATGTCAGCCAGATACATCGAAATGGGGTCATTCGACTTCTCGCCGAACGAAAATGCCGTAGTGGGGGCGTTAGGAAGAAGGAGCAGGTCGAAATTATTGAAAATCAGGTTTGTTTTGTCCACAAGTAATTTGCGTACTTGTTGAGCCTTAGTAAAATAGGCATCGTAATAACCCGAACTGAGTACAAAAGAGCCCAGCATTATCCTCTTTTTGACCTCCCATCCGAAGCCCTCTGACCGGGTTTGGCAGTAGAAGGAATGGAGGTCAGGTTTTTTATCCACAGGTCTATACCCAAAACGCACACCATCGAACCTGGAGAGGTTAGATGACGCTTCTGCAGTGGTTAATATATAATAAGTAGGTACTATATAATCAAGATATTCAAAATCAACGGGTTGTACAATATGGCCCTCTTTTCGGAGCTTTTCCATGAAATTTTGGAGGGTGGAGGCTATTTCAGGATCCAGGGAAGGACTTTCCAGCGCTTCCTTAAAATAAGCGATTCGAAGCTTATCCTTTGGGGTAAGTGATTTTGAATAGCTTTCAACAGGCTCTTGTGAAGCAGTGCTATCAAAGCCATCCGGACCACTTATTATTTCCAGAAGCAAGGCTACATCCGGGATATTCTTTCCGAAAATACCGATCTGGTCAAAAGAAGAGGCATAGGCTATAAGGCCATAGCGTGATATCCTGCCATAGGTCGGCTTGAGCCCAACAATTCCACAGAAATCTGCAGGCTGTCTAACAGAGCCACCGGTATCACTCCCCAGGCTAAGCATGCAGCAATCGGTTTGTACGGCTACAGCAGAACCACCGGAAGACCCACCGGGAACCTTGGTATTATCGATTCCATTAAGCACTTTGCCATAGGCCGAATGCTCGTTGGTAGATCCCATGGCGAATTCATCGCAATTGGTATGTCCTATTATTATGGCGCCAGCCTCCAGTAATTTTTCAACAGCTGTTGCAGTATAAATGGCGGTAAAGCCTTTTAGAATATTTGAGGCGGCTGTAAGAGGATGGTCCTTATAAGAAAGAACATCCTTTAAGGCTATAACAACGCCATGAAGAGGTTTCATGGGAAGGCCACTGGCTCTTTCCGCATCGAGTTGGCGGGCACGTTCCAGCGCTTCTTCAGGGTATACTTGAACAAAGGCGTTTAAGGAAGCCTGTTGTGCTATCTTATCCAAATAAAAATGAACGGCTGCTACACAGGTGCAGCTGCCGTTCATTAAATCTGTTTGATATTTCGCTATTGATTCGTAACTAAACAAGTCAGGTACCGGTTTTGACTTCAAAATCGGTTTTGAATAAATGGTGATTCAATTACTGTGCTGAAGAAGAAGAAGAAGTATTCTTGTCTTTTTCTGTCATACCATCTTCAATCTCTTTTCTCACATTGTTTTTGGCATCATTGAACTCACGGATACCCTTACCCAGACCTTTCATCAGTTCAGGAATTTTCCTACCACCGAATAACAACAGCACAACGATCAGGATGATAATCATTTCCTGGCCACCAATATTGAAAAGAAGAAATACAGGTTTCATTATTATGTGTTTAAAAGTGTGAAGTTCAAAGATATATTAATTATAGCAAGGGGCATAAAAAAAACGAAAACCAATTGTTAATGAAACCGGTTTTCGTTTCCTTATATAAGTGCTTATATTAAGATGCAGATACTTGAGCAACAGCTTGTCTCTTCTCTTTAATACGCGCGCTCTTACCGCTTCTGCTGCGTTGGAAGAACAGTTTAGCCCTGCGTACACGGCCAGACTTATTCAGTTCAATAGACTCGATATTAGGTGAGTATACTGGGAAGGTTCTTTCCACACCAACACCGTCAGAAATTTTTCTAACTGTGAAAGAAGCGGTATGACCAGTTCCCTGGCGTTTGATCACGTCTCCACGGAAACCCTGGATACGCTCTTTACCACCTTCAATGATTTTATAGTTAACAGTCACATTATCACCCGCTTTGAAACTTGGGTAAACTTTCTTGGCTGTCAATTGCTCGTGTACAAACTGAACTGCTGCGTCCATACTTTTTAATTTAAGGGATGCAAAGGTAGGGAAAAAGATCAAAGATTCCCTTTCCTGAAATAAAGTTTTTTAATCTCTTTTAGGATGGCTTATCGGGCCACGTTTACCGCCCGCTTTTCGCGGATTACGGTAACCTTGATCTGGCCTGGGAAAGTCATTTCATTCTGGATCTTCTGGGCTATTTCAAAGCTCAGTTTATCAGAATCGGCATCCGTAACCTTGTCTGCCTCAACTATTACGCGCAATTCCCTGCCCGCCTGGATAGCATAAGCCTTCTCCACTCCGGTATAGGCCATCGCCAGGTTTTCAAGGTCCTTGATACGCTGAAGGTATTGTTGCATGATCTCCCTGCGGGCTCCAGGACGGGCACCGCTGATGGCATCACAAGCCTGGATAATGGGGGAAATCACGTATTGCATCTCCATTTCGTCGTGGTGGGCACCAATCGCATTCACCACAGCAGGGTTCTCACCATATTTTTCTGCCAGTTTAGCTCCCAGCAAGGCATGGCTCAATTCTGATTCTTCATCAGGCACTTTACCAATATCATGCAGTAAACCTGCTCTCTTGGCTAATTTGGGGTTCAGTCCGAGTTCAGCCGCCATCGTAGCACAAAGGTTTGCTGTTTCACGACTGTGCATCAGCAGGTTCTGGCCATAAGAAGAACGGAAGCGCATACGGCCTACCATTCTAACCAGCTCCTTATGAAGTCCATGTATACCTAATTCGATAACTGTTCTTTCTCCGATTTCCATCACCTGCTCTTCAATTTGACGGCGTGTTTTCTCAACAACCTCTTCAATACGAGCTGGGTGAATACGGCCATCAGTCACCAATCGCTGTAAGCTTAAACGGGCTATCTCCCTTCTTAACGGGTCGAAAGAAGACAAGATGATGGCTTCAGGAGTATCATCCACAATAAGATCAACACCGGTAGCCGCTTCAATAGCACGGATATTTCTTCCTTCGCGACCAATGATCTGTCCTTTTATTTCATCACTCTCCAGGTTGAACACAGTGATAGAGTTCTCTATAGCTTGCTCTGCAGCTGTACGCTGTATTGTTTGAATGATGATTTTACGGGCCTCTTTATTGGCCTTTTGTTTAGCATCGTCAATAATCTCCTGCTGAATACCTAGAGCTTGTGAATGAGCTTCGTTTTTCAGGCTTTCGATCAGTTGTGATTTTGCTTCTTCGGCAGTAAGACCGGCTATTTTTTCAAGACGACGGATATGTTCTTCCTGGTGTTTCTCCAGTTCTGTACGCTTCAGGTTCACCACATCTATTTGACGATTGAGGTTCTCCTTGATGGCTTCATTCTCCTTGATTTGTTTTTCAAGACCGCTTTCTTTCTGTGTAATGCTTTGTTCTTTCTGACGGATGCGGTTTTCTGATTCAACTATCTTACGATTGCGCTCCATCACTTCTTTGTCGTGATTGCTCTTCAGTTGAACGAATTTCTCTTTTGCATCCAGTTCCTTCTCTTTCCGGATAGTTTCAGCCCTCATTTCGGCTTCTTTGATAAGGCTCTGCGCTTGTGCAGAAGCGTCTTCCAGCTGTTTTTTAGTGTTCTTGGCGAACAGGAATTTTCCCGCTACCACACCTACCAGCAAGGCTATTCCTCCAATTATATAAGTTAACGTGTTCGGTTCCATTGTTTTTCAATGATTTTTTAGGTTCTTTTCGTTTGGCAATCCTTTCTCTATGTGTTTTTAGGGCCATAGTGGATGTTAGCTTGCGAAAATACGAAAATTAGGCCACTGAAAGTGAAGGGTTTTTGGGGATACTGATTTTGGCCGATTATTAAGGAACAGAAGCAATTGAGGGGTATATTGCATTTCTAAAATTTATAAGTAATGAAAAGACTTTTCTGGCTCATTTGCCTTTTTGCAGGGTTTGAAGGAATGGCGCAGCAACCTTTTGTTATAAAAGGCGAGATGAAGAATATCAAGGATACCTTCACCTACATCTATATGAACTACCGTGTAGGCAGCGATTATAAGATGGATAGTGCACAGGTTAAGGATGGCAAATATGAGCTGAAAGGCAGTTTTGAGGAAGCCCAACTGGTTCGTTTACGTGCAGCCTATATTGATATAGCTCCTGGAAAGAAAAGAGCAATCAGTTTCAAGAGAGATATAAGTTCTGTTTTCATAGGACCAGGAACTGTAAAAGTGACAAGTACTGATTCATTCGCAAATATTTCAGTGAAAGGATCAGCCATTCATGATGCCTATCTGGATCTTCAATCGAAGTTGAAAGTGGTAAATGACAAGCAGGAAGCTTTAAGTAAGGAATATACCGCCCTTCGTATGAAAAAAGATGAAGCAGGTATGAAAGCCCTCGAAGCTAAATTCGATGAACTTGATGTAGAAGGAAAGAAAATTTATAAGGAATATGCATTGGCCAATCCAAAATCGCCCATTGCGCTTTATGCTGTAGGGCAATTTGCAGGATGGGATATAAATGCTGATGAAGTAGAACCTCTTTTCAATGCACTTCCTGCTGCTGTAAAAGCCCAACCTTCTGCAAAGGAACTGGAAGAAAAAATCGGCATCGCCAAGAAAACAGGTATCGGCAAATTTGCCATGGATTTCACACAGAATGATACCTTAGGAAACCCTGTTACTCTTTCTTCATTCAAAGGGAAATACTTGCTGGTAGATTTCTGGGCCTCATGGTGCGGTCCCTGCCGTGCTGAAAACCCAAATGTGGTAAAAGCTTTTAACCAGTATAAGGACAAAGGCTTTACGATTCTTGGTGTTTCATTAGACCAGCCAAATGCAAAAGACAAATGGATTAAGGCCATTCATGATGACCAGCTTACCTGGACACATGTTTCTGACCTGCAATATTGGAAAAATGCCGTGGCGGTACAGTATGGTATCCAGGCAATACCTCAAAATCTGTTAATAGACAAGGAGGGGAAGATTATTGGAAAGAATTTGAGGGGAGAAGATCTTGCTCAAAAGCTGGAAGAGCTCTTTAAATAAGCAACAATATAATACTTGAAACCCGGAGATATTCTCCGGGTTTTTTTATTCCAAAGCCTTATCCAGTAAGCTTTCCAGCCTTGCCAGCGAGGCGGTTCCTTCTTCTGTAAGACTACCTTCCACTACACTCGGTTGCTGAGTGGCAAACCATAATATCACCATGGCAATATAATCCTGCATATCCTTCCCTGAAAACTGGGTCTTGAATTCAATGATCTTGTCATTGATGTTTTTCAGGGTCTTTCTAACTACTTCTTCATCCTTTGCAGCCACCTTAACCCGGTAGGTACGGTCACCAATCAGGACATTTATAGGAATTAATTCATGCATAACTTGGTAATTTCAAAAGCTTAGTTTATTTTTATCCACACTTAATTCACAAATTAGTCTAACGGTTAGTCGTTTTGGATGGTTAAGGAATACCCGATGAAAACAAAAAACCAAAACAGTACTATCAAATGATTGCCAAAATCAAGACACCCGTCTTTATTGATGCCCTCACCTTTGAGCTGGCAGCACCTCTGAATGCAAGTCTGCGGGCTATACTCAGAGATGATAAAGGTTGTGAGTGCAGCCGTTTAGAAACCCATATGCCCTATGCTGAAAGAACGCTTACCTGGAAAGGATTGAATGACCTTCCTTACGGTGTGTATACTTTGGAGCTTTCTCAGGGTGAAGACGAAATGAAAATGCGGTTGGTTAAAAGAGTCTGATATTATTCTGCCAGCATAGCAATACAACGATCAATTTCACGGATATACTGATTCATCTTTTTCTCCAGTTCTTTCTTGTCAGCCTCTCCCAAACTACCGGTAGCCATTTTATAAGCCGCCAGTTTCTGTTCCAGTTCTTCAGTATGACGAGTCTGTTCAGCCAGTTTTTCCTTTAGAGCAGCATTCTCCTTAGTAGCCTTTTCAGCTTCCTTTTGCAACAAGGAATGCTTTTTCAGCAATTGCTGCACTTTGTCTTGTATCCGCTTTAAATGCTGCTCCATAAATTACCGTTTTATTGTTTCCTTATCTCTGCCTGTAAATCCTTTTCAAGGGAACTCATCAATTTATTCATCATTGAATCGATCTCCTTATCTGTCAAAGTTTTTTCAGGATCAAGGAAAGTGAAATTCACCGCCAGTGATTTTTTGTCTTTCCCCAATTTCTCACTTTCAAAAATATCGAAGAGTTTCACTTCCTGCAGCTTATCGAGGCGAAGTTTTTTCACCGTGTTTTCCACTTCCGCAAAGGCGAGGCCAGAAGGTACTATCATGGCCAGGTCACGATACACAGGTAACTGTTTCGGCAGTTCGCGGAATTTGAGTGTATTGCTCTTCACTATCGATAATACGTTTTCCCAATCGATATCGGCATAATACACAGTCTGCTTGATATCGAAACGCTTTAGTTCGCTTTGGGCCACTTCTGCTATAGTTACTAATACTGTATTGCCTTTTGATAATTGTAAGGCATTAGACAACTTCGGTTGTGAAGTGGTTTTCCATTCTGTTCCGCTAAGTCCCATCAGTTGCTGAAGACTATTGATGACACCCTTTAAGTAGTAAAGGTCTCCGGCAACTCCCTTTGATTTCCATGATCCGGCACTGATATTTCCAGTCATGTATAAACAAAGATGATCGGTCTCTTCGTATTTACCCGAACCACTGGTATTATAGGTTTTACCGAATTCGTAGAATCGGATATCGTTGTTTTTTCTGTTCAGGTTATAAGAAACTGCTTCCAATCCTGTTTCAAGCATGAAAGGACGCATGATATTATGATCAGCACTCAGGTTATTCAATAGTTTAACCGCCTGCACCAGATCTGCTTCATCGAAGTAAGCAGCATTGGTGATGGAGTTGGTGAAAATTTCATTGAACCCTAGCCCTGATAAATAGTTAGCTGTTTTCTCTTTCCAGATATGCTTATACCCAAATTGTTCGATAGAAGGAGAGATGGTGATTGAGCTTGGAATTTCAATATTATCCAATCCATCAATCCTCATAATTTCTTCCACCACATCGGCTGGTAAAGAGATATCTGGTTTGCTATAGGGTACTTCCAATAATATATCATCCAACCCTTCGCGCATTATTACAAATCCCAGATTACCCAGAATTCCTTTCACGGCATCCGGATGATAGTTCTTACCACTCAGTTTTTTCAGGTAATGGTATTTTACTGTTACTTGTGTTTTATTGGCTGGAGAAGGATAGATATCTATAATTTCTGAAGCTATTTGTCCGCCGGCAATTTCAATGATCATTGCAGCAGCACGCTTCAATACATTCACTGTATTGCTGATATCTGTATTCTTTTCAAAACGGGTGGCTGCATCGGTACGCAATCCATGACGGAAAGAAGTTTTACGGATATCGATTGGATTGAACCAGGCGCTTTCCAGGAATATGGATGTGGTTGTATTGGAAACACCACTATGTAATCCTCCGAATACGCCTGCTATACAAATCGCTTCATTACTGCCATTGCAGATGATGAGGTCTTCTGCCGCCAGTTTCCTTTCTTTTTCATCAAGGGTAACAAAAACACTTCCTTCCGGGAGGTTCTTTACTACTACTTGCTGAGTGCTTATGGCCGCCGCATCAAATGCATGCAATGGCTGACCAGTTTCATGAAGAATGAAATTGGTGATGTCAACAATATTATTGATTGGACGCTGTCCGATTGATTTGAGTTTTTGCTGCAACCACTTGGGACTTTCCTTCACCGTTATATTGCTAATGCTAACACCGCTGTATCGCTGACAGGCGTTGGTGTTTTCAATAGTAACAGAAATAGGAAGAAGGGTGCCTGTAGGTTTTAATCCATTTGTATTTACTGATTTTACCCTGAAGTCCTTTTTATCATGATGGCTTAGATAGGCGCAAACATCCCTTGCCACACCCAAATGGCTCATGGCGTCCATTCGGTTTGGGGTTAATCCGATTTCGTATATCCAATCGGTATAGGGTTTGTAAAGTTCAGATACAGCGGTACCTGTTTTTGAATCGGCAGGAAGGATTATTATGCCTGCATGATCTTCTCCAAGACCCACTTCATCGGCAGCACAGATCATACCATGACTTTCAACACTGCGGATCTTCGCAATTTTCATGGTGATAGGTTCGCCTTTGAAAGGGTAGATGGTTGTGCCAACAGGCGCCACAATTACTTTTTGTCCGGCAGCCACATTAGGCGCTCCGCAAACAATCTGCAATGGGCTTCCGTTTCCGGTATCAACAGTTGTGATGGATAATTTATCAGCGTTGGGGTGTTTCTCGCAGGTGAGTACTTCTCCAATAACCAGTCCCTGGAGGCCGCCTTTTACTTCTTCATAAGCTTCCAGGCTTTCCACTTCCAATCCAATGGAAGTTAAAATCCTGCTTAAACGTTCGGGATCCACTTTGATAGGCAAATACTCACTCAGCCAATTGTAACTAATAGTCATAAAAAATACTTGAAATCAGAATCTTGCAGCATCAACTCTTCCTTATTTAGGGAAGAGCCGCCTGTTTGTTTTGTGCTGGCAAAGATAATTGATTGGCATCAGAAATGGCCTTTGGAAGAAGGGTCTGTTTACTCTTTGGCGTCATTGATTTCCACCCAATAGCCATCGGGGTCCCTAAGCCAGATTTGTTTCACATTGTCTACCCTAACAGTAATGGCCATTTTAGCCCCATCCCTGTCTTCCCATTCCATATTGTTTTTCTTCAGTTTTTCGGTAAAAGCTTCCACCGAGGGAACACTGAAGCAGTTGTGTTGGTTTTTATAATATTCTTTTGGTGCTTTTGCTCCGGCAATGATATGCATAGCTTGTCCCGGTCCAATTTTCAACCAGGTATGGGCACCATCATGGAAAGGTTCGGGGATGGTATCCAACCCAATAATATCACGATAAAAAACGGTGCTTTTCTGAAGGTCTACAACGTATAAGGCTACATGGTTAAGATGTGCTTTGGCTGTTTGTGCCTGTAGATTGGAAGTGAATCCAAGAATTGCTAATAGTAGTACAGCAGGCAGGTTAATTTCTTTTCATTTTACAATATACCGAATTAAAGAATTACCGTAGAGACGCGAGGCGCAGGTTTTTTCTTCTGTTTTGTTTTAGATGTCAACCTGCCGGATGTCTCCTTTGACCTCTTAGCATTGTATTCGTCGCGGAGCGACCCTTTGCGTCTTATTATAATAGAAAAATAAAAAAAAAGAAAAAACAAATCTCTGCGCCTTTGCGTGAAAACAACCGAAACTCAGAAAATGCCCGCCCGCACTGCATTCCACCCATATACCAATAATAGAATGCCCGTCTGGTAAGGGTTTCAAAAGCAACAAAGCCCTCAAATCCTTACCCCGTTTGAACTTCATAATAGCCAAATATTTTTCTTTTAAAATCGACCATAGTTTTTGTGCGGAATTTTTCTGCTTAGCCTAAATTGTGGAAAAATAGGCCTGTTTATGTTGATAACCCGGCAGAGAAGTGGAAAAACGGGGAATGAATGTTGATTGTATGTTAAGTAGTTGGGGAGATTTTCAAAAGGACACAGAGTCTACTTACATTCACTTAGGACATTATATATTCGCCGTCTGACTTTTTCGCAAGCACCGGGTTAACAAAAGAATAACCGTAAATTAATGTTGCGGATTTGTATCAGTATCCAACTAAATCCAGGAACTGTTTATATACGAGAACAGCCTATTGATTAAGACCAAGAACGAAACCGATGTATTAACTCTTTGTATTAGCACAGATGGATATTACTAACCTTAATAAGGACCGAAATAAGACAAGACGTAAGAGTTCGATTGACCTGAGTACAATGGTTTATGGTAAAGTGCCACCACAGGCAAAAGACCTGGAAGAAGCTGTATTGGGTGCCATCATGTTAGAGAAAAGCGCTTTCGATACAGTAGTTGAGATCCTTAAGCCAGAATGTTTTTATGTAGAAAGTCATCAGCGCATCTATCGCGCTATGCAGGGCCTGCAACAAAAGAACCAACCTATCGATATCCTTACCGTAGTAGAAGAATTGAGGACACGTGAAGAATTGGAAATGGTAGGTGGTCCTTACTATGTTACCAAACTTACTAATGCAGTTGTTTCTTCAGCAAATATTGAAACCCACTCAAGAATCATTCTTCAGAAATTCATTCAACGTGAGTTAATACGTATCAGTGGTGAGATCATCAGCGACTCATATGAAGACAGTACTGACGTATTCGATTTATTGGATGATGCGGAAAGCAAACTTTTCGAAATCACCAATAATCACCTTCGTAAGAATTTCGATAGTATCGATACCGTACTCGTAAAAACAGTGCAGCGTATCGAGGATATGCGTCACCGTAATGAAGATATTACAGGTGTGCCCAGCGGTTTCCCATCACTTGATAGAATTACATATGGTTGGCAGAATACCGACCTTATCATATTAGCCGCCCGTCCTTCGGTGGGTAAAACAGCATTCGCCCTGAACCTGGCGCGCAATGCTTGTTTACATCCAACAAAACAAACACCAATCGCTTTCTTCAGCTTAGAGATGAGTGCCGGTCAGCTGGTACAACGTATTCTTAGTGCTGAAAGTGAAATATGGTTGGAAAAGATTGCAAGGGGTAAGCTCGAAGAGCATGAGATGAAGCAACTGTATGCAAAAGGTATTCAGCGTTTGGCGAAAGCTCCGATGTTTATCGATGATACTGCTGCTCTGAACATATTCGAATTGAGGGCGAAATGCCGTCGTTTGAAGAACAAGCATAATATCGGCCTTATCATTATCGACTATCTGCAGTTGATGAGTGGTACCAACGACCGTAACAGTAACCGTGAACAAGAGATCAGTAAGATATCGCGCGACCTTAAAGGCCTGGCGAAAGAATTACAGGTTCCAATCATCGCCCTGTCTCAGTTAAGTCGTGAAGTGGAAAAGAGAAAAGAAGGAAATAAGATGCCACAGTTGAGTGACCTTCGTGAATCGGGAGCCATTGAACAGGATGCGGACATGGTTATGTTCCTCTATCGCCCAGAATATTACGATATCACTGCCAACGAATTTGGTGAAAGCAATAAGGGTGAAACGCATGTTCGTATAGCCAAGCACCGTAATGGTAGTTTGGAAACCGTTAAGCTCAGGGCCTTACTGCATATCCAGAAATTCGCTGAAATGGAAGGAGATGACAACCTGGGTCTTGGAAGCAACTGGCGTCCTGTTCCATCTGATACTGGTGGAGGTGGCGAACAGCCAGGAGGTGCACGCTTGTATATCCAGGCAGGAAGTAAGATGAATGATCTTCCGATGGATGATGGAGAAGACACACCATTCTGATAATTCCAAAATACTAATATTTATACTTATATAACTCCCTGCTTGCAGGGAGTTTTTCTTTTAGGTTCACTGTCATTTACCTGTATTGTTTTCAACTCCTAATCTTACTTTTGCCTAAACTTATAACGTACTACGTACAACTTATTACTTCAATCAGTTATATTATCGAATCTCAACTATGGCATATCCCTTTTTTTATATCGAATCATTTGATCCTGCTGCCAAACAAATTGTATTGGATGAAGCCAATTCAAAGCATGCGGTTCAGGTTCTGAGGATGATGCCAGATGAATTACTGCATCTTACAGACGGGAAGGGGCATTTGATTACCGCAGTTATTACCGATAACCATAAACGTCATTGTACTGTTGAAGTACAATCTGTACAGTTCAAAGCAAAACCTGAACGATCTGTAAGCATTGCTTTATCCCTTTTAAAAAATGCCAGCCGGTTTGAATGGTTTCTCGAAAAAGCCACAGAGATCGGCGTGACCGCTATCTATCCCTTCATTAGCGAACGAACTGAACGCACCCACTATCGTATGGATCGTTTACAGGGAATACTGATAAGTGCATTGTTGCAGAGCCAGCAGGTGTGGTTGCCGGTGATGTCTGAACC
>JBGAQE010000039.1:0-30859 GCA_044220885.1 Chitinophagaceae bacterium | reverse complement strand
TTTAAGTTGTACGTTATAAGTTGGAGTCCGACATGCAAGTGGCCAACAACTTACTCAAAACCCACAAAAAAACTTTCCCGTTTCACCGTTTTCCCGGCAAGAGTATTAAATTCCAGCTAATCATTTAGAGACATAGAACATAGGCATCGCCGTGTAGTTGTAAAAAGTGAGGGAAACACCCGAAAATTTGAGAAAACCCTCTTCAGATGTCATCTCCCGAGATGTCATCTCGGGAGATGACATCTGAAATCTCGAAACCCAACCCGCGCCTCCGCGTCTCCGCGGTTAATTGTATTGGCTGTTCATTTTCAAATCATCAAATTTTCAAATTACTTAATTACCTCGCTATCATCCTCACCCCCTGCACAGCCCCAGCCCCGCCGCCAGTCTTATTCAAACTATACGTAAAACTCAACAGGAAAAAACGGCGCAGGTTACGCTGACGTACATCTTCTATATAGTTCTGGTTGCTGGTTCTTGAAATACCCAGGTTCTTATCAAGCAAATCGTAAGCCTTTATCTTCAATTCACCTCTGTTGAATTTCAGGAATTGCTTGCTGATACTCGCATTCCAGAAGGGCACTTTGGCATTGAAGCCATCTGCCAGTTGGTTATTG
Source organism: Chitinophagaceae bacterium (assembly GCA_044220885.1). Lineage (GTDB taxonomy): Bacteria > Bacteroidota > Bacteroidia > Chitinophagales > Chitinophagaceae > Endoryza. The sequence goes on along the minus strand of JBGAQE010000039.1, from coordinate 30,242 downwards.
ACCGTATAGGTGAAATCGGTTGAGAAGAAAAAATTCTTGGGTAATTGCCAGTCGATATTCGATTCATAGCGTTGCGAAAGGTATTTCGCATCACGCGCAGATGATAAACTATAGTTCGTTTTATTATAATTCACTCCTGCACTTACACTTAGACTTACTTTTTCACCAATACCCATGTCCAATCGTACATCGGGACCAGCGCTGAATGTATTACTGGTATTCATCACCGAATTCACAAACTGCTTATTGATAAAATAACCAGCATTACTGCTAATATTGATGGTTCCATTTATAGCCCTGAACGGAAACCCAATACTTATATCTCCATTCAGGTTATAAATGCCATCCACATTAACAGGACGGGTTGTTTTTACTTGTCCCACAAACTGATCGGCATTTACAATCTTGTTATCGGTGCGAAGTAAATTCAGGAATAAGAACAAGTTCTTATTACGGAACGGGTTGATACTTGAAAACTGAACACGCATTGCCTGTGTGAATTCCTGTTTCAGGTCGGGATTACCGATTCTTATATTCAATGGGTTACTATTATCAGGTACCGGTTGCAACTGTGAAGCTGTTGGTGCATTGGTATTTCTGAATAACAGAATCCTTTGTGCCTGCTATGATGGTGCCTTTCAGATTTGCTTCCTGCCAGTTGGCCCCAAATGAATAATTGTATTTTTTCTTCTGGGTACGGAAACGCCATCCCACCTGGGTATAGTCGTACTTATTATTGAAATCATTGGTAAGAAGGGCGTTTGGCTTATCATACTTCCCACTATTCCTGTCAAGGTCAAATGTTTCTTTGGAAGCTTTACTTACCGTATTACTTTTAGAGATGCTGAATTCCATCAATGACCTCTTGAAGATCGGTTCAGTATAAGCTGCTCTTGCTGTATATCCCTGCAGATTGCCTTCATTCGTAAATCGCTGATCTATAGAATCGGTACGAAGCAAGGCATTAGTGATATGGTTATAATATTTGTTTACAGAAGAAAGTGTTCCTTCGCCATCACTATTATTGAATGTATTCTGCAAGCTCAGAGAAAATGTTCTGCCCCGGCGACGGAATTTCTTCCTATATAAAAAATCGTTTCTGAAATTGAACCCTTTTGAATTAGAAAGATTACGACTGAATCCATCAACACTTCTTTGTCCAATATCTGACAGGTTTTCATAATCAGAATAAGAACTGTTCTTCGTATCCTGATAACCAAAAGAAGGAGATATGCGTATAGAATTAAAGGAATCGATTATGATATCTGCATTCAGATTCAACCGGTGACTGGATGTGATATTATCGGTAAACTGGTTCTGATTATAGAAGTAAGAAGAATCTGGTAGGAAATAATTCCTTGATGTATGCGTCTCCCTTTCAGGATTCAACCAGCTATAGAAATAGTTGCTTTGGAAATCGGTCTTCTTCCCAATGATATTATTATAATTAATACCTCCTGCCCTATTGGTATTGATACCATTTGAATTCCCTCCAATTCCTCCCATACCACCTGCCTCATCACTATTGATTGTAATATTCACATTACCGCCACTTCCACCTTTCATCAGGCGATTCATCTCTCCGGTGAAATTCAACATATCGAAAAAGGAGAATCCTTCAGCATTGTTATTATTACCCATCCCTATTACTGATAACTGGCGGGCTCCTTTAAATGAATTCAGATTAAATCGACTTTCATAGCGGTCATTAGTACCCGCTCCCGCCATCACTTTCCCAAATATGCCCTTTTTCTTATCTTTTTTCAGTTTCAGGTTGATGGTCTTCTCGCTATTTCCATCATCAAAACCCGTCAGCTGTGCCTGTTCGCTTTGTTTGTCATAGACCTGTACCTTGTCAACGGCATCGGCCGGTAAGTTTCTGGTAGCAATTTTTGGATCATTACCGAAGAACTCTTTCCCATCGACCAATACCTTACTCACTTTCTCTCCTTGGGCTTTTACTGTTCCGTCTTTTTCCACCTTTACACCGGGAAGTTTCTTTAATAAGTCTTCTACAGATGCATTAGGAACCGTTTTAAAAGAACCCGCATTATACTGTATGGTATCAGCAATCATTGTTACCGGGGGTGCTTCTGCCGTTACCACCACTTCTTCCAATACCTTGGCTTTATCGTAAACAGTGATAGAAGCCAGATCCACTTCTTTCTTGTTTTCAGTAATGGAGAAAAAGCGGACGCTATTATGATAGTTGATATGTGTTATGAGCAGCCTGAAATCTCCTGTAGGAAGCCCTCTTAATTCAAAACGCCCCTGGTTATCGGTCATGGAAAATGAGACGAGGGAAGAATCCTGGCGCTTCATAAGCGTGATAGTAGCCCCAGCTACCGGCTGATGAGCGATAGTATCCATCAGCTGTCCTTTCACCACACCATTTTTCTGGGCGGCTACGCTGAGCGAAACTGTAATGAGGATGAGAAAGAATAAAATTTGCTTCATGCCATGGATTTTTCTTGCGTTATGAAGCACGAAAATATCCATTACCTGTTTGAAAACAGGTTAAGCAGGCTATGTTTAATGTTAATAAAGGTTAATGCTTTTAACTATCTGCCCATTGTAGCCAACGAAGAGTTATCAGCCGCATCCTTATCAAACACTTTCAGGAGAATTTTCCATTCCTGTCCCTGTTGTTGTAATACAAGCTCCACTTTCAATTGCTGCCATTGTCCATTCGATGGAAGCAACTGGAAAGCCACCGTATTCGATTTCTTATCCGCTACTGGCATTTCATAATTACCACTAAGGATGAAGGGGGGAAGGCCGTTTATTTTTACAATGGTATTCTTGATATGATTGAATAATTCCCGGAACTTTTCTTTCGATTGGTTGAAATCATCAGATGAATACAATGCTGTTTTCCAGCTATACTGTTCTTTTTCTGGTAATCCTTGTAAACTGATGATACCGGGAGCGGCGCCGGGTATTTCAATGGTAGACTTGTACTCAGAATAGGTACCCTTGGCACCAATCTTTTCTCCCTTGATATTCTGGAACTTATTGGGATAATCTTCAATTACCCGTTGCAGTGCCGAGTTAGTGTAGTTACTGAAAACTCCCTGGCCGTTAGCCGACCATACCGTGAGGCATAGTAAAAAGACGAAGCTGCTTTTCATATGAAGGGATTTTAATAAAACTATAAAATTTACCCCCGGCATGCAATAGGAAAAATACTTTGTAGGTTTAACTACAATAAAATACTTAGTCGTTCGTTGTTATTATTCATAAACCTTAATCTCTTTAAAACCAATATCTATGCAAAAGAATGCCATGTATTTCGATACCCACCGCACTAAAATATCTAAGGACCTTTACCGCCCTTCTTCCAATTTAGTTCGCTTTTTTAAGACTATTATGGCTGTTGTAATGCTTGGAGAATCTCCAATCAGCCAGACGAGTATTAATAGGAGGAAGATGCATTAATGGCCTTACACCCCCTGTCCATCACCCCCGACCCCCTAAAGGGGAGGCTAGGTCAATCATTATTATAGAATTTTAACTTCATTAATTATAAAGAGAAAGCCGATAGTATTAAACTATCGGCTTTCTCTTTATACGTATAGCAAATTTTAAATAGTAAACATGATTGACCTGGGTTCCCCCTTTAAGGGGACAGGGGGTTTGAGGTCAGGGTTGTGTGTTGGTATGTTAACTACCACCCACCACTCGCTCCACCACCACCAGAGCTTCCGCCACCGAATCCGCCGAAGCCACCGCCTCCACCACCACTCCAGCCGCCGCCACCTCCGCCGAAGCCGCCTGGGAAGATGATTGGACCGAAACCACCGCGATAGCCTCTGCGACTCATAAATCCGCCGCCACCACCGCGATTGCTATTTGAGAGCACTATGATGATTATTATACAGATAATTATGATGCCTAAAATATTACCTCCGCCACCTCCATCTCTTCGCTTGTTATAGCCTTCTGGAGCTTTGTATTCTCCAGCAGCGGCTTTTATAAGTGATTCTGATGCAGCAGCCAATCCCTCATAGTAATTACCACTCCGGAAATTAGGCTGGATATCGTTACGGATAATCTGGTTTGCTATGATATCTGGTACTGCCCCTTCCAAACCATATCCAACTTCGATCCTTATTTTTCGGTCATCAATAGCCGCTAAAATAAGTACACCGTTATTGGTTTTCTTATTCCCGATACCCCAGTCCCTGAATAATTTCAGCGCGTATTCTTCAATGGGATAATCGTTCAGGGTTTTTATCAATACAATGGCTACCTGGGTGGAAGTACTGTCATCGTAGGCAACCAGTTTCGATTCTAACCTGGCAATATCTTCGGAAGACAAAACTCCTGCAGCGTCGTTAACAAGTTTAGGAGGATTGGGTTTTGGTAAAATATCCTGTCCCTGCACTCCGAATGAGAATGACATCAAAAGAATGCAAAGAAAATTACGAGACCATTTTATGAGGTTCATGGGCATTCCTGATTATTTACCGAAAACAATATCATCCGGTAGTTCATTTTTATCCGTTGTTCCGTCGTAAGGAAACTTATCTGCCAATGCTCTTCCAACATCATTTATCACTTGAACCACTCCTTCAGAAATTGCATTGTTCTTAAAGTGCCGGAACATGGCTTTCACTTCTGAGTTCCAGAAATTATCTCCTAATTGTTGGTGGATACCAGCGTCGGCGAAAATGGCATACTGATGATCTTTTACTGCTATGTATACCAATACTGCATTTCGTTTTTCGGTATGGTCCATTTTCAGTCCCCAGAAAATTTCTGCTGCTCTATCAAGAGGGTCTACGAAACGACAACGGCTTTCGATATACACCCTCAGTTCACCGCTGGTGTTTTTCTCAGCGTTCCTGATAGCGTTAATGATATGCTCTCTCTCAGTTGGTGAGAAAAAGTCGCTGCGACGAAAAAAGGAAAATAGTGCCATGTAAGTTTACCTGATTAGAATTTTACTTCTGGGGCTTTATCAGCACCTGGATCAGCCTTGAAACCTTCCTTCACTTTGAAACCGAAGAAACCGGCAAATAAAGTATTAGGGAATTTTCTAACTGTAGAGTTATATTCCTGAACCGCGCTATTGAAATCGTTGCGGGATACTTTAATCCTATTTTCTGTGCTTTCAAGTTGTACTTGAAGATCCTGGAAGTTTTTAGTAGCCTTAAGATCAGGGTAGTTTTCAACAACAGCCAATAAACGACCTAGAGCACTTGAAACACCAGCTTGTGCTTGTTGGAACTCGGCTAATTTTTCAGGAGTGATATTAGTAGGATCCACTTGAACAGAGGTTGCTTTTGCACGTGCTTCAATAACTTTCGTCAAAGTTTCCTGCTCGAAGTTAGCGGCACCTTTTACGGTGTTCACCAAGTTTGGAATAAGATCGGATCGACGCTGGTAATCACTTTGTACATTGGCCCATTTAGCCTTCACATTTTCATCCAGTTTCACCATTCCATTATAACCAGTGCAGCCACAGCCGCCTAAAATGACGATAAATGCTACGACTACAATGAGAATAAGATTACGAGAGTTCATGTCTGTAAGGTTTTGATTTGTAGAGTAAAATTAGGGCTTTTAGATACACCCCAGTGGGGTATTTTGGGGAGTTCACCGGCAAAATAGGATGGTTTGCCGAAAGCAAAACCCTTGTTCTCGGAGACTATCTAAAAACCGGGTCAAAATATCCGTTTGGACCGGCACACTATTAATACAATAACCGCAGAGACGCGGAGGCGGAATATGACTCGTCCTAACTCTGCAATAGCTATGTCTACAGGACAATGGTGTACTAAAATAGTTATTGTATTAATAATAAAGGCGTTTCGTTTTCCAGAGAGTCGCTGCGCGAGCATATCGCAATATATACGGGACCATGATGTGATAATGATATTTGTTGTATCAGGCTATGCACCCAGGATGGGGGTTTTCGCTGATAGAGATCCTCTGTCGGGTGATGGATGAGTGAACTGCAATCAGGGCAACTAAGAATACATTAATGCATCCTTTATTTAACCCCAACTACTGCAGTTAGACGCGAGACGCAGGGAATATACCTCTGCGTCTCATATCCATGCGTCTCTGCCAGGTTATTCTGTATCCTCCGCTTCCTGATAGACTTCCCAGTAATACGTAAAAAAACCAGGAGCATCAATAGCCGCAATTCCCAGCAAGCCTCACTTTTCCTTCAAATCGCCGGTGGGATACTCCAACATTGCGCCGCCACCGGTTGAGATATAGCTTACTTTATCGGCATAGCCGAAATCGTTTACGGTACTGTTTTCAACGCTATCTCCTCCACCTACCCAGGGAGAAAGGGCCCGCCGGTTAGATACTCTTTAGTTGTTGCATTCTGAGATTGCCTGGGCAATCGCTTTTCTGTTATTATATTTTTCCGTGTTGGAATTTGGCCATTTCAAAAAACACCCACCGGTTAGGGCTTACTTTATCGGCATAACATCGTTTACGGCTGCAACGCTAAAATGGTTTTTGCCTGGGCAATCTTTTAATGACGTTCCATAAATGGTTTTGAAAATGACGAATTAAAATTGGGCAACAGCATTTACACCGATATCAAGACCCATCCATCCTTCGGGAATTTCATGAGAAGGAGCAGTAGATGTATTTGCATTAGCATCAAACTTATCCGCAATCACTGAATCGGAAGGAAGGTGGATACAAACCCTTCTTCTGCTTTTAAGCCAAATCGTTTGCTATGTCGAGTCGATCTGCTTCACACAATGATGATCCAATATGTCCGCCAGTGGCTTTCATAAAGGTATATGCCATACCTCCACCAATAATGATATCAGTAGCTCTTTCCAGCAGGTTTTCAATAATGAGAATCTTATCGCTTACTTTGGCGCCACCGATGATAGCTACGAATGGTTTTGAAACCATGCATCACTTTTTCTGCGCTTTTAACTTCAGCTTCCATTAGTAATCCAAACATCCTGTTTTCAGGGGCAAAGAACTGGGCTATTACGGCAGTGGAAGCATGAGCGCGATGAGCAGTACCAAATGCATCATTCACGTAAACATCTCCCATATGGCTTAATTTTTCAGCGAAGGCCACATCGCCTTTTTCTTCTTCCTTATAGAAACGAAGATTCTCCAACAACAACACTTCTCATGGTTAAAGCATGGAAGCTGTCAACAACGCTTTTTCACTCACACAATCATCAGCAAAAAGTACTGTCGTGTTTCCACCCAGTAGTTCTGCCCGGTGCGTTATGATATGCTTCAATGATGATTTTGCCTCAGGTCCGTCTTTCGGACGACCCAGGTGACTCATCAAAATCACGCTGCCACCGTCTGCCAATATCTTTTGTATAGTAGGAATAGCCGCACGCATACGGTTATCATCGCCAATAGCTTGTGTTTGCTTATCTAATGGTACGTTGAAGTCTACCCGAATAAGGGCTTTTTTGTCTTTGAAGTTGAAGTCGCTGAATTTGCTCATGGTTGATTGTTTCTATTGTAAGAGTTAGTTTATCGCAATTTGAAAATTTGGGAATTTGAAAATTTGAAAATATAACAGCCGGATAAAGCTTGAGTATGTATATATTTCCCATTTTTTTAATCCTGTATTTGGCTGTTCAATTTTCAAATTAGTTTTCTCGCCCGCAACACCTGCGTCACACTTCTCCCCTCAAAGATATGCTGCTCTTTAACATCGAACCACTGCCGGAGGTAAATTTTAAATTCAATGGCGTTCCATTCGCGATAGTGGGCGGTATTTTCAGGGGGACCGAAATCTTTTCTTCCGGCAACGGCATCTCTTTCGGGAGTACTTATCAGTAATTCCTGAAAGTCGATTTCAGAAATGAATTCGAGGAGGTCGTCGGGATTGGGAAGGTGTTCGATTACATCAGCACAGACCAATAAATCGGCCTTCAAAGTTTTGGGTGAAACGGAATCGAACAGAAGCCAATTCCTTTCAGGATATTTCTCTTTCAGGAAATTGAACGTAGGGTTTACTTCGATACCTGTAGTATCAAAATTGCCTAACTGATGGATCAGTTTATACCCTGAGCCACACCCAATATCGATGATAGTCTTGTAATTTTCCCGGGTAGCCAGTTCATTGGCCAGTTGATATACTTCCTTCTGCCATTCGTCAGTACTCAATCGGGCATCAAGCTGTTCTGCTGAAACGGCATGATGATAACCGGCCTTGATGGAGAAAAAAGAGTGAGGTTGAAAGTTAGCATTCCTGTTACCAAACAGACGATACCATTTTTTGGCAACGATGCGGAGAAGAATGCTCCAGCGGTGTTTCCAGATGGAATTGTAGGTAGACAGGGAGAGGGAGTTATAAGTAGTAAGTTATAAGTTGTAAGTATTGAGTTGGGGAATCCAAACTTATTACTTACAACTTATAACTTATTACTTTCTTATTACTTACTAATTAATGTTGCAAAGTAATGAACCGTGCGAACCAACTGGCTAACATAGCTCATTTCGTTATCGTACCAGCTTACAGTACGAACGATTTGCGTATCACCAACAGTCTGAACTTTTGTTTGGGTTGCATCGAACAATGAACCATAAGAGATACCGATGATATCGCTGCTCACGATTTCATCTGTAGTATAACCAAAGCTTTCATTGCTGGCGGCTTTCATGGCTGCATTGATTTCTTCTGCAGTAGTTTTCTTACCTAGAATAACAGTCAATTCAGTCAATGAACCAGTAAGGGTTGGAACGCGTTGTGCGCTACCATCCAGCTTACCTTTCAGTGAAGGGAGAACTAATCCGATTGCTTTTGCAGCACCGGTACTGTTTGGAACAATATTCTGAGCAGCTGCACGGGCGCGACGCAGGTCACCTTTTGGATGCGGTGCATCCTGAGTGTTCTGGTCGTTCGTGTATGCATGCACTGTAGTCATCAAACCGTTTACGATGCCATAAGTGTTCTCCAACACCTGTGCCATTGGCGCCAGGCAGTTAGTAGTACAAGATGCGCAACTGATTACAGTTTCACTTCCATCAAGAATGCTATGGTTTACATTGAAAACGATTGTTTTCAGGTCGCCAGTAGCTGGAGCTGAAATAACAACACGTTTTGCACCTGCAGTGATGTGAGCTTCTGCTTTAGCTTTATCGGTAAAGAAACCTGTACATTCCAGAACAACATCAACACCATGATCTTTCCATGGAATTTGAGCCGGATCTTTCTGTGCATAGATCTTAACTTCATCACCATTAACTATGATAGAGTTTTTCAGTTGATTTTACATCTTCGTTGAAACGACCCTGAGCGCTATCGTATTTCAGGAGGTGTGCAAGAACTTTAGGACTGGTGAGATCATTAATCGCCACTACATCAATTCCTTCCATTTTATAAATCTGGCGATAAACCAGACGACCAATACGACCGAAACCATTGATCGCCACTTTAACTGTACTCATACTTCTAAGAATTTAATTGTTAAAAATGCGTTGCGAAGTTAAGAAAAGAAGGTAGAAGTACAGTAAAGAGTTTCATTAGTAAACGGTTGTAAATTGGAGGTTCAATAGTTCAACGGTCGTTTGTTTTGGTTTTAAGTTTAAGGGTTCAAGGTTGCTGAAGAGTTGGATAGAGGCTTAATTCGATGAAGTTTGAGGTGAGTTAGACTGAAGGGTTTAAGGTTTCAGATCTTACAGCTAAACGATCAGCTAATTAAGAGGAGTTGCACATGCTTTAAAAAATCAAAAATAGTTTGGAGCGAAGTGACGGACTGTTATCTTTGCGCTTAAATTCGTCGATAAAAACACCCTTTCACGGTGGTGATACGGTGCTAAGACAAACTAGCTGGTTTTTCAACCAGCGCTATTTTTTGCGATAACTATTGATTAAACGGATACTCCGATCTTATTAAAAAGCACATCTACTTGGTTCCTAATTCTTCACGACTCTCAAGAATTCACTTGCGTAAAGTAATTGCTGTTTTTTCATTCTGGAGCGAAGCTTGAATAACAATAAAAACTTATTCTTAAACCTTTCGCCCTCTAAATTTCTCAAAGTAAAATCGATAAAATTTGTAACATCCAAGCGAAATACCAGACTGAGGCCTAACCAGTCCCAGAAATAACGCAGGGGTGGTATCCAAGAGGATTCCTGCGTGATGAAGATGATGTGAGGGGTAATCAGTATTTCTCGAGAAACCGAATCTGCCGTAGAAAGCATCTTCTCCAGCGTGGATAAATGTTCCCCGCGCCATCAATCACCAATATAATAGCAACCATTCCAGGTAGACTCATTGGGCACTTAACTTTTGACCTTCAGCAAAAAAATGGACCCAGGCAACGTTTTGATTTTGATGGGGAGAATGTAATGCAAAACAGACGGAGAGTCTGTTGCATAATGCCAACAAATAACTCAAGGCTCAGATAAGCATTCACCAACTGTACCATGGTCAAAAAATTTCTGGAAAAAGCGTATCTCGATATAGACGAAAATGATAAACAGGACTGTTATCACTTTCGCCAAATTCGATTTATATCTTAAAGAACACGAAAACTGCTATTTCTTAACGAGTCATTTATAATAACGTCTACCCTTAGGAGCATTATAATCTACCACAAGTCTCACTACTTAACCTTGAAATCGGTGGTGTATAAACAGTTCATTTCGAGCAACAAAAGAAAGTATTAAATATCGCAATTATAGGCTACCGACTGAAACAAATCTTATTCTGGATAGTTTCATACAAGTCATTGTCCCATTCCAAAAGCTCTTCCATGTTCAAAAAAAGAAGTGATTGTCACATAAAGTATAGTACTGACAGGTTTTTCATCCTGCAACAGCATCAATCAAATCAATCACCAATTTGAACTGATATACAATAAAACATATAATTCTAACGATTGAACTTATGGAGGAGCAGGTTTTAGCCAATTAAGTGTCAACTAATAACTTTCAAAGGCATCAAAGAAATTTCAAGTAATTTAAAATGTTGACGGCCCAGAACGTAATAATTGTAATGGAAAGAAGTAATCCCATAAAGAAATGGGTGATGGCAGTCATTAATCCACCAGAGACTATCCAAATTACATTTTCAATAGTAGAAAGACAACCTGTATTGCTGCTGTCACTTACTACTTTCTTTCCAAAAGGCCATAAAACTAATGGCACTAGTTTGAAACACTGGAATCCCCAGGTGCTCCGATAATTGTTATGCATAATACAACCCCTCCAATGAAATAGCCGAGGGCGGCGAGAGGCCTCGAAAATGAGCCAGATGATGTTGCCGAGGAAGTTCATTGGGTAATTTGAAAATTAGATAATTTGAAAATTTGAAAATCTCAATTCACAGTACAAGATAATAAATGGAGCAGTTTCGAAATAAAGTTGAATATATGTTCACTGACATAAAGATAGTGAAGGCTGGCAGGTACTATTTACCGTTTATAGAATAGATGAAAATGGGATTGTTTATATAAATTTTAACCGCAGAGACGCGGAGACGCAGGAGCGTTCTTCTGCGTCCGCGTCTCTGCGGTTAAATGTATTCACAAAAACATCTTCCCGTCTTCCATGTTATAAAAACTCATTGATTCACCTATCAAACCATTGTAAAACCACGCAAAAGGTTTTCCCATCTCTGACCATATAATCTTCTTCAGTAGTTAATTCTGTAAGAAAGAATTGGTTTTGCCGTGATTTGATATCGTATTTAACTATCAACTCTGTTTCATACCCTTCAACAACTCCTAAATTGAGATAAACGGGGCAATCCCAGAACTGACCCGCATATTGAGAATAGAATGTGATGTCGAATGGATCATAATAAACCAATTTGGCAAATTTTCCTTTTGCTTCCAGTTCCTCTTTTGTTTTTTCCAAATGCAAAACCATATTTTCCAGATGCCATTCTTCTTTCGTAAAATCGCTCCAGGGCAACCATTTTTCAGTAGACAACTGAAAATATTCTGTACTATTTCTTCCTATTGAAAGTTTGTAATCGAATTCAGGGACTCCTGTAAGAACATACCCTGGATAGAAGTATTCGAGTCCCTGCGATTTGCAGAAAATCATCTTTTGATAAATGAGGTAAGTTCCCAGACTGAATTTCTCGTAAGCCGGATCAAAGAATGAAACAATACCAGCCGCTGTTTTTATTCCTCGATCAAATATTCCTGCAGCAATCAGTTTATCATCGTCATAACAATTGACTACCCATGAATCGAAAGGATTGCTTGTTTCGGGACCGAATAATGATTGGCGAAGATCGGCCTGATCATCTTCGAATTTATAGTTTCGATAAATGCTATAAAGCGCTTCGTGGTCTGTAGTGATTTCGAGTGGCCCAAATTCAATCCTGAATGAGGCGTTTCTTTTGGCAAGTTTTTTAAACGTAGTCCCTGGTTGCCATGAATGCAATGGATGGCGAAGCCATATAGCGTTCACCAACTGGCCTTCTCTTCGTAATATGTTTGCAGCAAAAATGGTATGCACCATCCGGTACCATCCCTTAGACAGGTAATCATCTAATTCTTCAGGCAGAATCTTTTCCTTTATATGGGTACAGGAATACATTGGAGAATAATTCAAAAACTAAAATGACTTCAACCAGGCTTCCAGTTCCATAAGAAACTGTTGATGATATTTGAAATTACTATAAACACCCCAGCCATGTCCGCCTGTTGGATAAATATGAATAACTGAAGGAACACCGATCTTGTTCATAGCCAGATAATATTTAATTCCGTTTTCAGGAGGAACTACTTTGTCGTCATCAGAATATACAATAAAAGCCCTTGGTGTTTCTTTGGTTACTTGTTTTTCATTTGAATATAAGTCGACCAGTTCCTGAGAAGGATTCTTACCTAACAGATTATTTCTTGATCCCCTGTGAGTAAACAAAGTATCCATGGTAATTACGGATACAATAATATTTGAAAATTGGGTCGGGTTTCTTTGGGGCTATGAGTAGCTATAGTTGAAGCAAGATGTCCACCAGCTGACGAACCCATGATTCCAATATCATTTGGATTGATATTCCATTCGCTGGCATGTTCTTTAACTAATCTGATAGCTTCTGTGGCATCAGAAAAAGGGACTTCCTTAAAACCTCCTTTGGGCATACGATATTTCAGTACAATCAATGCTATACCCTGCTTGTTAAAAAAAGGTGCGAAATCATATCCTTCGTGATTATAAGCAAGAGCTCCATATCCACCACCCGGACAAGCAACCACAGCTCTTCCCGTTGCCAGTTCTTTGGCAGGGAGATAAACACGTATCATCGGTGTAAATATCCCTTTCTGATCATTTGCCGGTTCTTTCTCCGTGCCATTACTATTTGGCAATCCCTTTGGCCACAATGCTATTTCAATAAATCCAGGATTATTTTGTGACATAGCTGAATACTGAAACAGTAAACAAGTACTTAAAATTTGAATCTTCAGAAAGAACTTTAGCATAGCAATTATTTATTTAAAAGTCTTTATTTAATAGCTCTCCTCATTTCCACATTTTCATATTTCCTCATTTTCATATTTCCACCTCAACACTTCGGGTTCCACATTTTCAAATTATCAAATTTTCAAATTTTCAAATCCCTCACCTGTCTTTCCAAAACAAATACTCCGACTTCGTTATCCACGAAAACCCAAAAGAAATCAATGCCAGGGATTCTAACCAGAATACCAGATTATAATCGTTCGTATAAGGCTGTAACCAAAGCATGGATACAAACAATCCTACAACAGCTATTATCATAATTATCCCACAAATAAGATATACCCTATTCCTCATTTCCTTATTATGTGTGGGTGTTTTATTTGGGTCGGTTTTTCTGAATAGCCACAAAGAAAAAATGATAAATATTGTAAATAATAGCAGAGCACAGGAAAGATGAACAATACTCACCCATTGTATGCCTGTTGTATCTGGGAACAAAGCAACACCCAGTGCGAATGTACCGCCAAGATCAGCTATACGATCGTCGGTGCGACTATATCCTTTATAGGTAAAGAGAAAAAAGCCCAGAACAAATAATTCCCCTACCAGAATATCGCCTGCTGTGCCATTATCATAGTAATCGCTGATAGAGTTTTCTACCTCCCAGGAATTATTGGCAATCAGTTTTCCAATAATCATCAGGAAAGGAAGTAAGACACCTACCGCGCCAATCAATATGCGAAGGGTTAGATAGGAAATGATCTGGTCGTTGGTTTTAACTGGTTTCATAGCAATTATAAGGTTAGCTAAAGAATTACTCCCAAAAAATCAATAATACGACCTGATAACTAAATAGCAATCAAAGGGGAATCATTAATTAACGGGAGTTGACAATTTTCTTAATTGAAGGGATTAAGATACAAAAAAAAGAGTGCCCGCGGTCCGATGAAATGCTATCGTGTAGACACATTTCTCGGTATTTGCTGCTATCGCAGGCATTTTTGCTCCGCAACTAATGCAATGCCAGGAGGTCAAAAGAGAAAAAGGGGAATACAAATACATTTCACCGCAGAGACGCAGAGGCGCAGTTTTTTGAGTAAAATTCATTCTTGATCTTGAACCACTAAGGCACAAAGAGCACGAAGTTACACGAAGGGATTCCTTACTGTATATAACAAATTTCGATCTAACAAATACAGGCTCTCTTTGTGTTCCTTTGTGCTCTTTGTGCCTTAGTGCTTCAAAAAACAAAAATAGGAGACGCAGAGGCGCGGGGAATACATCTCTGCGTCGCTGCGTCTCTGCGGTTAAATGTATTATTTAGTGGAGACGCAGAGGGTCGCTGCGCGACCAATACAGGACTTTGATGAAATTGGATTATTGCGATTACAGGATCTGCTAGCCGCGAAATATGTCCATACGATAGTAAGAGTCGGGGACATTGGTAAAAACAAAAATCCCGCCACGAAGGCGGGAGTTTTATTTGGCTTCTTTAGTGTAAATTTTTTAGTTCTCAAGGTGTACAGAAGCCGTAGTTTTCAGAGGTATAGACTAAATACAGGCCATTGGATAGAATGTTTTTCTTAGGATTCGGATAAAACTGGATTTGGATACTTGGATTTTGGTTTTTTCAAAGGTCTTGGATCTTTCGTTTCTCTTTCTACCCTAAAGCTACTCCAGCAATAATCGGGATGCAATTATTATGTCTTACTTTATGTAAATATGAGTAATGAACACGAGGGTAGCGTATACGGTTGCCTTTAGGGGTGTAGTAGGAAGACTACAATTGCCCCCACTGAAGCAAGCCCAAAGTTGCTTTCTAAATTGAAATTTCCTTCACAAAACTGCGGAAAATAGGATTAATACGACCATTTTGAGCGAAGCGAGTAATCTGTATTTCATCTTTCCCAAAAATACTTTGTCATTCCGAGTGAAACGAGGAACCTTTTATTAGGACAATTACATAAGTACGACTTATTAGTATAAGGCTGTTATCGCAGTGTCCCCTTGTAGCAGCTTGCAATTTGTCGACCCTATACGGGAGACATTGCGTCAGAGAAAAATGTCAAGCATTTAAGTAGTAAAACATAAAAGCTTTCAATTGAAATACACTATTTAGTTTCCTCGTTTCACTCGGAATGACAAGGACATTTGGTGGGTAATAAATATAGATTTCTCGCTTCGCTCAAAATGCAAGTGGTCAACTAATTTATACCATAATCGAATATAAAAATTATACTCCGTCGCAGTGTCGCCTGCATAGGGTCTACAAATAGTAACTGTTACCTATGGACACTGCGACGGAATAATACCCCCCCCAAGTTCTCCGCCACGGCGGAGGAGCTATTTCGTTTTTCCCTTTGGATATCTAAGCACTTGCTTAAAACAGGGTAGCTATTTCTAAAATATTAGCATTCTATTATTATATAGTTCTGAAATTAATAATTAGCATGACCGAAAGTTCCCCTTTAGGAGGTCAGGGGGTTTTGTATATTTGCGCATGCACACATTTCTCTTCGACCTGAATGGCACTATGATTGACGACATGAATTATCATATAACAGCCTGGCATCGTATACTGAATGATTTAGGAGCTACATTAAGTTTAGAAAAAATGAAAGCCGAGTGTTACGGCAAGAATAATGAGTTATTGGAGAGAATGTTCCCAGGAAGGTTTACTGAAGCTGAGAAAGATATAATGAGTCTTGAAAAAGAAAAGAAATATCAGGAGCAGTTCAAACCACATCTTAAATTATTACCCGGACTCAATGAGTTTTTGCAGAAAGCATATGAACATCATATAAGAATGGCAATAGGATCTGCAGCGATTATGTTCAATATCGATTTTGTATTAGACAATCTTTCTCTCAGGCATTATTTTGATGCATTGATAAGTGCAGACAATGTAGAGAAGAGCAAGCCGGATCCTGAAACCTATTTAAAGTGTGCGACAGCACTTGGTGTGGAAGCAGCGAACTGTATTGTATTTGAAGATTCACCAAAGGGCGTAGAATCGGCACAAAGGGCTGGTATGAAAGCCGTGGTTATTACATTGCTACATGAAGCACATGAATTTTCCCAATACAACAATGTGCTCTTTTGCGTAAACGATTATACAGACCCAAGGCTAAATACTCTTTTCTAATCTACTAAATAAAAAAAGGTGTCCTTTCGGACACCTTTAAGATATCTAACGGGTTTTTCTTACCAGAATTTAATATAGAGAGCAGCTAAGATCATCAGCGTTACAATGATCATGATCTGGATAGATGGTTTCAGCTTAAACATTTCTTTATCCAAAGCAAATGCCTTTGCATTGATCTTTGGTCCAGCCAAACTGATACTTACCATAACGATGATTGTAAAGAGGAAGGATATTCCCATTGCGATAAGGAAAGGGATTTCAAATCCACCTTTACCATTTGGATAGGCAGTATAAAGGAATGTTTCATTTCCGAAAACAGAAGGCGCCATTTCATTAAAGAAGAAACAAGTGGCCAGTCCTGTAATGATACCAGCAACAGCAGCAGCACCTGTTGTACGTTTCCAGAACATACCCAGAATGAATACAGCAAAAACACCGGGACTTATAAAGCCTGTATATTTTTGGATATAAGTGAAACCGCCAGCACTTCCGATTCCTAATAAATCCTTCCAGGTGAAGGCAACAGCTACCACCATAGATACCAACACCACTAATCTACCCATCCAAACCAATTTTTTCTCTTCGGCATTTGGATTAATAAACTTCTTATAGATATCAAGGGTGAAAATAGTCGAGATACTATTGGCTTTACCTGCTAATGAAGCAACAATTGCAGCTGTTAACGCAGCAATAGACAATCCTTTCAAACCGCTTGGCAGGAAACCTAATACAGAAGAATAAGCATCATCCATCTTTTCCAATGGAGCAAGTTGTCCTTGTTTTACCAATACAAATGCAGCGATACCTGGCAGCATAACAATCAATGGCATCATCAGCTTAAGAAATCCTGCAAACAGAATTCCCTTACGGGCTGTTTGCAAATCTGCTCCCAATGCCCTTTGTGTTATATATTGGTTACAGCCCCAATAGTTGAGGTTAACTATCCATTGTCCTGCCGCATACATCAAGATACCAGGAAGAATCAGGTATTTGTTTATATACTCCTGCGAGGAATTAGCATCCGGTTTAGCAAGTATCATATGGAAATGGTCGGGTGCTTCTTTCATAAGCGTAGAGAAACCTGCAACGGCGCCAGCGCCACCACTTACTTTATCGAGGGCCATATAAGCTGCAGCAAATCCACCGATAATAAGAACAGTCACCTGTATAACATCGGTATATCCAATAACTTTCATACCACCCAAGGTGATGATTACAGAGAACACCGCTAAACCAATCATTATCCAATGCAGGTAGTCTGTTCCGTCATGAGGTAATAATCCGGTGATGGCGACAGCTCCCAGAAAGAGGATGGATGTAAGGTTTACAAAAACGTAAACGAATAACCAGATGATGGCCATTATAAGAGCCACACTTTCATTATATCTTGTTTTAAGGAATTGCGGCATGGTGTATATCTTATTCTTGAGATATACAGGCATGAACCAAACAGCAATGATGATAAGTGCCAATGCGGCTATCCATTCGTAAGCAGCCACTGCAACACCCACAAAGAATCCGTTACCGCTCATTCCAATAAATTGTTCAGCGGAAATATTGGAGGCTATCAAAGAGGCGCCGATAGCCCACCAGGTAAGGGATCCTTCAGCAAGGAAAAACGCTTTGGAATCATGCTCCCTTGTTTTCCTTTTCATATAGATCCAATACCCATAACTGGCAACAATGATAAAGTAGAGCAAAAAGATGATGTAATCTTTGGTGGCAAGTACGTTCATAGTAATTCAATTGATTTGTTAAGTCGGCAAGTATAGTTTTTGTTGGATCTGATTATTTAAGATAAGACATTTCGTTCCATTTCAATTCCTTCTTAAACGACAGCAGTCTTGTATCGGCATCAATGCCCACATATTCTATTCCTGCCATTTCAGCGAAATCCTGTAAATGTTCAGCAGTCAGGTTCTGACTATAACAAGTATGATGGGCCCCTCCTGCCAATATCCAGGCGGCACAACCCGTTTTCATATCCGGCAATGGTTTCCATAGCACTCTTGCAACTGGAAGGTTTGGTAATGGAGCAACAGGCTCTTTTGCTTCTACTTCATTCACCAATAATCGGAAACGATTTCCCATATCTATCATTGAAGCATTAAGCGCAGCACCACTTCCTACATTAAATACTAAACGAACCGGGTCTGCTTTTCCTCCGATACCCAGAGGATGTATTTCGCAAGAGGGTTTACCTTTTGCAATAGAAGAGCAAATCTCAAGCATATGAGCACCCAATACCATTTCATTACCAGGTTCGAAATGATAGGTATAGTCTTCCATAAAACTATTTCCACCGGGTAATCCAATAGCCATCACTTTCATGGCACGCACCAGGGCAGCAGTTTTCCAATCCCCTTCTGCTCCAAAACCATATCCATCGGCCATCAATCGCTGAGCGGCTATGCCGGGCAATTGTATCAATCCATGAAGATCTTCGAATGTATCCGTGAAGCCTTTGAAATTTCCCTGTTCCAGGAATTTCCGTAATCCTAATTCTGTGCGGGCTGCAATACGCAATGATTCATGCTGCTTTCCTCCCTTCTTCAAATCAGCACTAACAACATATAAAGCTTCATAGGTATTAACCAACTCATCTACAGCTTTATCATCAATACTGTTTACAACAGCTACTAAATCCCCTACCCCATGTGTATTCACTGAATAACCGAATTTCATTTCCGCTTCTACCTTATCTCCTTCTGTAACGGCTACATAACGCATATTATCACCGAAACGAACAAAGCGGGCTCCCTGCCAATCATTCCAACCGGCAGCGGCACGAGCCCAGGTATCTATCTGTTTGGCTACAGCAGTATCCTGCCAATGTCCCACTACTACTTTTCTTTCCAAACGCATCCGTGTCATGATAAAACCAAATTCCCTGTCGCCATGGGCCGACTGGTTAAGGTTCATGAAATCCATATCAATCTTATCCCATGGAATATCTCTGTTATACTGAGTGTGGAGATGCAATAATGGTTTACGCAAAATCTTCAACCCTCCAATCCACATTTTAGCAGGAGAAAATGTATGCATCCATGCAACAATGCCGATACATTTTGATTCAGCATTCGCAGCTGCACAAATAGCATATACTTCTTCTGGTGATTTAACTGTTGGCTGATATTTTACAGAAACAGCTATGTTGCTATTTTCATTCAGGGAGGCCGCAATTTCCTGAGAATGTTGTGCTACCAACTTAAGGGTAGCTTCTCCATACAAATGCTGACTTCCTGTAACAAACCAAATTTCCAGTTCTTTCAATGTTTTCATATAGCAATCTTAGAGTTTATAGTTATTGGCCATAGTACGAGTCTGGTCCGTGTTTTCTTTCATAATGTTTTTTAACCAATGCTTCTTTTAATCTTGGTGCATCGGGATTGATCTGTTTTGTGATCCAGGCCATTTTTGCCAGTTCTTCCAATACAGCTGCATTATAAACAGCTTTA
This sequence comes from Chitinophagaceae bacterium, assembly GCA_044220885.1. Taxonomy (GTDB): domain Bacteria; phylum Bacteroidota; class Bacteroidia; order Chitinophagales; family Chitinophagaceae; genus Endoryza. Next base: position 10,258 of record JBGAQE010000039.1, on the reverse strand, counting down.
ACGCCTGAAGCTCCCCAGGTGAATGGAGCATGATTTCCCACCAATACCATCTCTACTTCTTCATAATTCAATTTTCTTTCAGCAAAGCAATCCAATATCTGGTAACCTGTTTCACGTTCGTAGTTACCTTGTATCTTATCATCAGCCATTGGTGGCGCGCAGGGAATATCAACTGTGTTATGATCGGCATGTGTTGTGCCGAAAATCGGAATATCTCTCTGAGCTTGTGCCCAGGATGTTGCATAGGTACTATGGGTATGCACTATAGCACCGATCTTTTCCCAGTGTTTATATAGTACAGCATGTGTAAGCGTATCACTGGAAGGGCGAAGGGCACCATCAATTGTATTGCCTTCAAAATCGACTATCACCATTTTGTCGGGTGATAAGGCATCGTAAGCAACACCACTGGGTTTAATAGCAAAAACCTGCTGGCTTCTATCTGCTATACTTACATTACCGAATGTAAAAAGCACCAACCCGAGTTGAGGTAGTTGCATATTCGCCCTGTAACATTCTTCCTTTATTCTATCGTATTTGCTCATAACAATAGTTTTTATCAGGCAATAGTTTGCTTTTCAATGAAAGCACCGAATTTTTTATACTGTTTGTATCTCTTCTTATAATAAGGAACATTTTTCCGGTTTGGCTTATAAGTGCAGTCAAATCCTTGTCCCATGGCATTCATGGCTTGTTCCACATCAGGATATAAGCCTGCGGCTGTGGCGGCAAACATAGCAGCTCCTAACGCGCAGGTCTGTTCGCTTTTATGAATCCTTATCGGCATATTCATCACATCTGCCATCACCTGCATTATGTATGGAGATTTTTTGGCAACGCCACCGAGTCCTATAAGTCCTTTTACCGGAATTCCTTCATCAACAAACCTGTCAACGATTGCTTTGGCACCGAAACAAGTGGCTTCCACAACAGCTTTGAACACCCTTGGCGCATCGCTGGCCAAATTCAAGTTAAGGATCGCGCCTTTCAAGAGTTGGTTGGCATCAGGTGTTCTTCTTCCATTCAACCAATCAACCGCCAATTCATCTGATGATTGCAATGGCAAAGCAGCTGCTGCTGCAGAAAGGTTCTTTATAATTGAATCGCTTAAAGAATTTCGTAAGACGTCATCTTCAATTTGTAATAGTGGATAGCTTATCAGGTTTTTAAACCATGCATAAGCATCTCCAAATGCCGATTGCCCGGCTTCGAGTCCAACCAAGCCTGGTATTACAGACCCATTTACTTGTCCGCAGATTCCTTTCACCAATTTCCCTTCCATATCTTCTTTCGGCGCTACCAGCATATCACAGGTAGAAGTACCCATCACCTTGCTCAGGTGATAAGGTTCTATTTGTCCGCCTACCGCCCCCATATGCGCATCAAAGGCTCCGATACCAATTACAACATCTTTTGGTAATCCAAGTTTTTGTGCCCATTCGGCACTAATAGTTCCGGCGGCTTTATCGGCAGTATATGTTTCAGAAAATAATTTAGAAGTAAAGCCTTTCAATAGTGGATCCCAGGAGCTGAAGAATTCATCGGGGGGAAGTCCATTAAAGCTTTCCGCCCACAGGGCTTTATGTCCTGCACTACATACACCCCGTTTTATATCTTTTGCATTATTCCCACCGGTAAGTAGAAAAGGTATCCAATCGCAGTGCTCAACGAAAGATGCAATTGAATTCCTTACCAACTCATCTTCTTTCAGAATATGGAGCAATTTAGCCCAGAACCATTCAGAAGAGTAGATACCACCAACATACTGAAGATAATTGACAGGGAATTTCGCAGCATGTTCATTCAAGGAAGCGGCTTCCTTTACACTACTATGATCTTTCCATAATACGAACATTGCATTCGGGTTATTGGAAAACTCAGGAAGTAATGCAAGTGGTTTGCCAGACGCATCCACAGCTACTGGCGAAGAGCCTGTGGTATCAACGGATAAGGCTTTTACAGCTTTCCTAACTTCAGGACCTACTTGTTTCAAGCAATCTTTGATAGTGGCTTCGAGACCTTCAATATAATCAAGAGGGTGCTGACGAAAAACCTGTTTTGATGGATTGCAAAAGAGACCTTCCTTCCAGCGAGGATAATAATAAACAGCAGCAGCCATTTCGACGCCATTATTAGCATCTACAAGAATACACCTTACGGAGTCGGTACCATAATCAAGGCCCATTACATAGGCAGCAGCAATCATAAAGCAGCCATTTTACAGTTTTGGATCGAACAGGCAGCAATCGAGCGCTGCCGATAAATGTCAAATTAACACTTAATGGGAAAGCTCCCAAAAAATATTAGGAATCAGATAAAATGATGGGCGTTCGGGATAATATTGAGGAATGCCTGGAAATTGGTCCTGTATTCCCTTTTATTCAGCTTATAATAATAGGCCCCTTTTCTTGAGCCGACCTTATCCTTGTCGGTTTGTTTTATCAAAAGTCCGGTAGACAAAACCTTACGGCTAAAATTCCGCTTATCAAATTGGGTATCAAACACCTGCTCGTACAAAAGCTGTAGTTGAGGCAGGGTGAATTTAGCCGGAAGCAACTCCAATAACAGGGGGTGCAGTGCCGCTTTATACTGCAATTGTTTACGGGCGGCTTTCACCATTGTATCGTGATCGAAAATAAGTTTAGGGACTTTCTTAAGGGGGAACCATTCAGCCTGGAATTCATGAGTGAGCTGGGCTTCATACCGGGTGCTGTCGATAAGGGCAAAATAAGCAATTGAGATAGTCCTTGCTTCGGGATCTCTTTTGGGATCGCCAAAAGAGTAGAGTTGTTCCATATATACTCCATCCAGACCAGTCATTTCCTTTAGAACCCTTGCTGCCGCCTCATCCAGGTTTTCTTTTTGTTGAACAAAGCCTCCCATCAGGCTCCATTTACCTTTTTCAGGAGCTAATCGCCTTTTGATTACCAGGAGGTTCAGCTTTTGCCCATCGAAACCAAATATTATGCAATCGACTGCAGCCAATAAGGGCGGAGCCTTAGGGTATTTTCTCATATAGCTTGTTAGTTCGGTTAGGAAGATAAGAAATAATGAATAAAAAATACCATTGTGAAGGTATTGCTACGTCATTTTGAGAATAATCAAAATATGTAATTGATTAGTAAGTTAAACAGCAGCTCGATTGGTATAGAGATGTGACTTAATTGTATGCTTATTAGTCTTTACTGAATTCTTATTTCAGATGGATGTATTCTAAATACTTTTCCCGTAACTTTTACCTTTAAAATTCTAACATGCGAAGACTTTGGCTTGCCCTTGTATGCCTTGTGGGCTTTCTTTCCTTTTCAACTGCACAAACAAAAACAAAATGGGTCCCCCTATTTAATGGTAAGGACCTTAGCGGCTTCAGGATACTCAATGGAAAAGCAAAATACCGGGTAGAAAAGGGTGAGATCATTGGCACAACCGTGTCGGGTCAACCCAATTCATTTTTAGCTACCGAAAAAGAATATGGCGATTTTATACTTGAACTGGATTTGAAACTGATGAGTGATATGAATTCGGGTATCCAATTCAGAAGTGAGATAGCTGATGCAAACGACAAATGTGTTCTAACCGATAAAAGCACTCCGGAAAGGGTACACGGTTATCAAATGGAAGTAGACCCTTCCAAACGTGCCTGGAGTGGAGGTATTTTTGACGAGGCAAGAAGAGGATGGATGTATTCACTTGAAAATAATCCCTCAGCAAAAACGGCCTTCAAGCCAACAGACTGGAATCATTATAGAATTGAATGCATAGGTAGTTCTATAAGAACCTGGGTGAATGGGGTTCCCTGTGCTCATCTTATTGATGATATGACACTGAAAGGTTTCATAGCATTACAAGTTCATGGAATAGGGAACAGTAAAGACATTAAGGAGATAAGATGGAAGAATATAAGGATACAGACAGAGAACCTAATGCCATCTCCTTCAAACAATATTTTTGTTGTAAATACTATTCCGAATAAATTATGTGAAGAGGAAATAAGACAAGGTTATAAGTTATTATGGGATGGTAAGACCAGTGCGGGATGGAGAGGTGCTTATAAAGATTTCTTCCCTGAGCAAGTTTGGAAGATAAAGGATGGAGTATTATCAGTAGAAAGCAGTTCGGGAGCTGAATCTGCCAATGGAGGAGATATTGTTTCTATTGAAGAATATGGAGCCTTTGATCTTCAGTTTGAATTCAAGATAACAGATACAGCCAATTCAGGAGTTAAATATTTCGTGACTGAAAAAGAGAATAATTCTGGCAGTGCTATTGGACTTGAATACCAAATATTAGATGATAGCAAGCATCCCGATGCAAAAGCTGGCTCCATCGGCAACAGAACAATGGCCTCTTTATATGATTTGATTCCAGCAGCAAATCTGATTGATCCAAAAGCAGGCAGAAGGGATAAATTACCTGTTGGAGAATGGAATATGGGAAGGATCGTTGTTTATCCAGATGGAAAAGTGGAGCACTGGTTAAATGGATGGAAAGTGGTGGAATATCAAAGGGGCACTCCCATTTTCTATGCACTTGTTGCAAGAAGTAAATATGCCAAGTGGGAAAATTTCGGAATGGCATCTAAGGGACATATACTTTTACAGGAACATGGCACGCGTGTTTCTTTCCGCTCAATAAAAATCAAAGAATTAAAATAATCCTTATGACACATCGCAGGGACTTTATAAAAACAACGATTAAAGCTACGGCAGCCACTGCTTTAGCCGCCAATGGATTCAGTGCTAAATCATATGCAAATATCCTGGGGGCTAACGACAGGGTAAGACTTGGAGTGATTGGTTATTCAGACCGTTTTCGCCAGTCGCATTTTCCAAGTTTTCAGAACCATTACAAGGAATTGAATTTCGATATTGTGGCTGTATCAGACATCTGGAAAATAAGGAGAGATGAAGGAGTGTCTTTTCTAACATCAAAAATGGAGCATGCCATTACAGGATGCCGGAATAATGAAGAACTCTATTCTTTAAAGGATATAGATGGTGTATTCATATCCACAGCCGATTTCCAGCATGCCCTTCATGCCATTGAAGCGTTGAAAGCAAAGAAAGATATATACTGCGAAAAGCCATTTGCTGAAACGATGGAAGACAATCGTGCAGCACTAAAGGCAGCGAAAGCGAGTGACAGGATCATTCAAATTGGTTCACAGCGTCGTTCGGGACCTAACTATCATGCTGCTGCGCAATATATACAGTCGGGTAAATTCGGAGACATTACCATGGTAGAACTTACCTGGAATGTGAACCAACCTGGCAGGTGGCGACGTCCTGACCTTGTTGCCAAATGTAAAGAGGAAGATCTTGACTGGAAACGCTTCCTGTTAAACCGTCCGTACGAAAATTTTGATCCAAGGAAATATCTTGAATATCGTTTGTTCTGGCCTTATTCTTCCGGAATGCCTGGCCAGTGGATGAGTCATCAGATTGATACGGTGCATTGGTTTACCGGATTAAAGCACCCAAGGAGTGTTGTTGCTAATGGTGGCGTTTATATGTGGAAAGATGGAAGGAAGAACTGGGATACCACCACTGCTGTTTTTGATTATGGTCCATCTGATGATAAGACTAAAGGCTTTCAGGTTGTCTTCACATCACGAATGCATAATGGGGAAGAAAATCCAGGAGAGATATATTACAGCAATGGAGGAGAATTAAACCTTATGACCAATAAGGTTTCTTCAAAAGGAGGCTTAAGTGCCGGTTCTGCAAGGGCAATGAATATGCAACCAAACTTGTTACCTGAAGTAAACCTGAGTGATCTGGCAATTAAAGTTGCAGCAGGTGCCAATACAGGAGGTGATGTACTAACCTCTGCGCATGTACGTAACTGGATGGAATGTGTACGTTCAAGAAAACAGACAAACGCTCCAGTTGAAGCCGGCTATAACCATTCCATTGCTACAATCATGACGAATGCAGCGGCAAGAACCGGTGAAAAAGTAACTTTTGATGAAAAGACTCAGGAAGTGATGGCAGGAGGAAAAGTATTCAAATACTGATTTCAGAAAATACAAATATCTAAAGGGGCCTTTTATCAGGCCCTTTTTCTTTTAGCTACAACCTGCTGCCTGATTTTACCATGAAGGTCTTCTGGCCGGAAAGGTTTATGTATAAAATCAGTGAAGCTCCTTATTCATCAGGTCTGCATAGATATTATCGTAAACAGCCGCAGTAAATGCTACAATAGGAATATATGCGTCCACTTTCCTTATTTCTTTCAATGCTGTTGCCCCGTCCATTTCTGGCATCTCAAGATCAATCAGTAACACATCGAAATAATCCTTCTTAAACTGACGAACAGCTTCTTTTCCGTTCACAGCCTCAGTTACTTCAATGCCCCATTTCTGAAGGAATCGTTTAGCTACAGACATATTAACCGGATTATCTTCAGCAATCAAAATCCTGACACCATCCAATGAAGTCAATAATTTTGTCTTGTCTTCATTGATATACATTTTCCGGTTTTCATTTATAGGAAACTCTACTGTAAAGTGGAATGTACTTCCCTTTCCTTCTTCGCTTTGTAGTTTCAGTTCGCTATGGAATTTGTTCACTAACTTTTTAGTAATAGACAATCCTAAACCGGTACCGCCATATTTGCGGGTGGTATTGATATCGGCTTGTGTAAAGCTTTCAAAAATCTCCTTATGCTTTTGCGTTGGTATGCCGATTCCTGTATCCCTTACAATGAATTGTAATGTAGCGCGGGTACTGGAAGCAAATATTTGTCTCGCCGCTAATGTAATTGTTCCTGAATGAGTAAATTTGATGGCATTGGAAAGAAGATTACTTAATACCTGATTCAATCTTGTTTCATCTGTCATCAATTCAAGATCCAGTCGATCATCAATATCAGTCACAAATTCCAATCCTTTAGCGTTCGTTTGTCCACTGAACTGTGCCGCTACCCTCTTTATGAAATCCTTCATATTCACCGGTGTGGCAGCTAATTCAAGCTTACCTGCTTCCATCTTACTATAATCAAGGATATCATTGATGAGCACCATCATATGTTCGGAAGAATACTTCAATGTATCAAGAAGCGTTTGCTGTGCAGGCAATCTTTCTTCTTGTAATAAAAGATTACTTGCCCCAATGATACCATTCAAAGGAGTCCGAAGTTCGTGGCTCATATTACTAAGGAATCTTGTCTTCACTTTCACTGCAGATTCAGCATTCTCTTTCGCCTTCATCAGCTCAAACTCGGTCATCTTAACATGTGATATATCCAGGATACTTACCTTAACATATCGTGTTTCCTTATAATGGAAAGGCACTACGCTTACATAACCAGGGAATGTTTTACCGGTTTTTGTAGTAAAACTTAATTCTCCCTGCCAGCTTTCTGCCACTTCGTTCACTTCCTTTTCAATAGACATGAATTGTTTTACATGATCTTCTTCAAACCAGTTCTCAATAGAAGTACCTTCAATATCCCTTTGCGAACTCACTTCAAACAATTCAAGGGTTCTTTTATTACAACTGGCAATTATATTGGTCTGGGCGTATATAATAAATACGCCATCGAGAGAAGTATTATAGATTGAATCACCGAATTTCTTTTCCTCCAAAATAGCTACTTCATTATCCTTATTCACCCGAAGAATTACATAGGAGAAGATCATAGTAAGTAAAAAGGAAATAGCGAGGTTGCCACCAAACAACTTACCATATAATGATTCGGAAATTGTTTCTATGTCGTTCGACTGAGGACTTATAATAACAGCTAAAATCAGGGAATAGATGGTAATAGCATAAACAATCACCAGTTCTTTATAGTTACGGCGTATACTTACTACAAAAGTTAGAGCGAGAAAATAAGGAAAGAAGAGAAGGTAATCTCCTGCACGAAGACCTTCTATATAGCAAATGACAATCAGGTAAAGATTGACATTGATAATTGAAATAATCCGGCCTACCTCTTGTTTTCTGCGGGCATTGAAATAAAAAGCTAAAAGGAAAAAGTAAGCGGAAGTGATATTAATAAGGGCACTAATATAAAGTCCGTGGTAGAAGTAGGTAACAACACAGAGGAAATTGACCAGTAAGGCCAATACAATAAACTGGTTGAACCGGATAGTCTTTTTCTGGTCCTCTTTGCTTGTAACGCTTTCGTTCAGGCCAGAGAATATGATATCCCTGTAAATAGACCAGGCCAGATAAAATATTTTGCCTTTCATAGAGTTATTGGATATGGAGAACCGGTTTCCCAAAATCGGATGATCCGGTTACTAAATCCAATAACGCACAAAACAGCTATTCTATTTTCCTGTGAGCCAGAATTCTACACATAACTCATTCATTTTCAATCAAAAGTTTGATACTAATTTCATTTTCAGCCTTTACGAAGATGATTTTGGCTATATAGAAGAGATTTTCGGGATAACCCTGGGGCAGTTATTGCCCGATTTGGAGCAGGTAGAAGCGGCTCATGAAAGCGGGGACAGAGAAAATCTCAGAAAAGCGGTTCATAAAATCAAGCCTTCATTTGGATTTGTAGGATTGCTTTCGAGCCAGGAAGTATGTAAAAATTTCGAAGGGCTATGCCACCCTGACACGCCCGAAGAGGCTCTTGAAACAAATTATAACCAACTTTGGTCTATCTTGCTTGACAGCAAGAACATTATAACGGAAGAATATCAACGAATTCAGGAATTCAATCAAAGAAACGCATGAACCTTAATTGTATCATAGTAGAGGACCTTCCGGTGGCGGCTGAGTATACGCGCAAATGCTGCGAGAAAAGCGGTCAATTGGAAATCAAAGGTCAGTTTAAGAATGTAGAAGAAGCGCTTGCTTTTCTCAATACAGAGCAGGTTGACCTTATTTTCCTTGACGTTGAAATGCCCGGGGCAACTGGATTTGAATTATTAGATCAATTAGCTTATTCGCCAAAAGTAATACTTACCACTTCCAAACCAGAATATGCGTTCAATGCCTTTGAATATCATGTAACCGATTTTTTAAAGAAGCCCTTCACCTATCAGCGATTCCTGGAAGCTTTACAAAAAGTGATGGACCAGCACCAGACGGAGGAATTACCTTCTGCGCCAGTACAGGACTATATTTTCATTAAAAGCGATGGAAAATTGGTTCGACTGAACAATGAAGACATCTTGTATATCGAGAGTATGGGCGATTATGTGAAGTTTGTAACCAATGATAAGAAGTACATAACCCACCACACTATAAAAGGACTGGAAGAAAAAGTGAATAAGGAGTATTTCATGAAAGTACACCGGTCTTATATCATCAATATCACCAAGATTGATGACATCAGGGAGAACGACCTATATATAAGAGGTAATGAAATCCCCATCAGCAAGGCTCATAAATCGGATGTACTGCGCAGGTTGAATATCATTTAACCATTCGTCGCCTTTTCATATCCATTCGCCGGTAAATAGCACATATCCATCTAAAAAACTATATATCCTGTAAATCCCGTCGCATCTTTGTATTGCAAACACGCCGAAAGCGGCACCAAACAAAGAAATTATAAAAACTAATTATAGCGACGGTAAAACTGGAAAACAAAAACACTGAGATCCGTACCCAAATGAAGAGTAACGCGCATCAAATACTCTGTTAACACAAAGGATTTCAATTTATTACAACCTGGCCCCTGGAAGCCGGGTTGTATTTTTTGTTGGAGGTTCAAGAGGTTCAAGGGGTTCAAGAAGTTCCAAAAGTTCAAGAAGTTCCAGAGGGTCGACGAATAGTTGGCCCTTAACTTTTCGAGGTTTCAGGTTTGAAGTTTAAGGTTCAGAAAGTCGGAGACCCTAACTTATTACTTACAACTTAAAACCTACAACTGTATTGGCTGTTTAATTTTCAAATTTTCAAATCAGCAAATTCTCAAATTGTATTCGGCTGTTTCATTTCCACATTTCCATATTTCCACATCTTCTCATTTGTCTCCCGGCTGTTTAATTTTCAAATTCCCAAATTTTCAAATTCTCAAATTGTATTCGGCTGTTTCATTTCCACATCTCCTCATTTCCACATTTCCTCATTTGCTTGCCCGCCCAAATGTGTTATTGTTTCCTCCCCCCCAATCCCTCAATTTTAAGCATTGTAAAAAACCTTTACTATGCTTATCAAGTCACTGCTGCTTACTGCAACTGTTCTTCTTCCTGTCATATTGTTTTCACAGAATGTGGCAGTGAACAATGATGGTTCCACTGCACATCCCAATGCCATGCTTGATATAAAAGGGATAAATAAGGGATTGCTGATAC
>JBGAQE010000038.1:0-28619 GCA_044220885.1 Chitinophagaceae bacterium | reverse complement strand
GCGAATGAAACGGCGCATGTGAGAGAAGAGTGGATGGATACGGCAACAGGAGCCTCACATGGAGTGATGGTACCTATGCAGAAAGCTTTATGGAGCAGAACTAGTCATAACTACGCTGGATTCAACACAAATATTCCTGACCAATTCAGGATGCAGCAGTTTGAATCTGAATTCACCAAAAAATGGTTGAAAGGAAAAGAAAAGATGCCGGGACTGATAGCATTACAATTGCCAAATGATCATGGCGCGGGTGTAAGGCCCAAGGATGGTTATCCCTATGCGCATTCTTATATGGCCGATAACGATCTGGCATTAGGAAGAATCCTTCATTTTCTTTCAAGAACGCCCTATTGGAAAAATATGCTGGTGATTATTACTGAAGATGACCCTCAGGGTGGTGTAGATCATATCGATGCCCATAGAAGTATTCTGATGATGGCCGGGCCTTATGTGAAAAGAGGATATGTATCACATACTCATGCTAATTTTGGTTCCATATTAAAAGTGGTTTATAATATTCTTGGTGTTAGATATGTAAACCAATATGATGTAACTGCGAGTTTATTGAGTGATTTCTTTACCGACAAACCCGACTTCACTCCATATACTCTTGAGTTTCCTGATAAAAGGGTATTTGATCCTCAAAAAGCAATGAGCCGATACAACAGGAGTATCGACTGGAAAAAAATAATGAAAGGTCCTGAAATGGATGACGAAGATGACCAACGAAAAGAACACTATAAACAACAAAAAGGAGGAGATGAATAATAGCAAGAGATTATTACTGTTAGTTTCCTTGTCCGCTGTTGGATATACAGGTTTCGCGCAACAGTCAAGCGACAGCATGAAGTTAAAGGAGATGGAGAAAGTAGTAGTTACTGCTTTCCGCGATAAGGTAAAGACAAAGTATATAGCTGCTACTATACATTCCCTCGATTATTCAAGGGTTATCAATACCGGTTCAAGAACGGTACCTGAAGCTTTGCAGCAGATCAATGGTGTGTTTGTACAAAAGACTAATCACGGTGGTGGGTCGCCTTTCTTAAGAGGTACTACAGGAAACCAGGTCTTGGTATTGATAGATGGAGTACGTTTGAATAACTCCACCTTTCGATTTGGTCCTAACCAGTATTTGAATACCATCGATGCTTTTTCTGTTGGATCGATTGAAGTGGCAAAGGGCAAGGGTTCTGTTCAATACGGCAGTGATGCTATCGGAGGTGTTATTCAGGTGCTGACAAAGGAACCTCAGTTTGTATCAGGTAAACCCCAATGGCATGGTTCGGGTTTGGTTAGATATATGACCGGTGATATGGATAAGACAGTACGGGCAGAAGGAAGCTATGCTGCAGAGAAATTCGCTTTCAGTACGGGAGCGACTATACGAAAATTCGGAGATATCATTGGTGGAGATACAACTGGAAAACAAACACCTTCAGGCTATGATGAACAGGCTTTTGATGGAAAGATGAAATGGAAGCTGTCAGAGAATACCCAGCTAACTGCCGCCCATCAATCCGTTTTTCAGCATCATGTTCCGGTATTTCATAAAGTGGTATTGGAAAATTATGCTGTGAATGAAATGGATCCTCAGCAACGATCGCTGAGTTATTTGAAAGTAAATAACGATAACCGGAATTCGGCAATTGCCAGATCAATAGAAGCCACCCTCTCTTATCAGTATATGGCAGAAGGAAGGAATAGCCGTAAGAATAATTCTACTGTACTTCGGAAAGAGAAGGATATTATTCGTACTCTGGGTGCATCGATAGATATGAACTCTGTATTTACAAAAGTGTGGACCGCAAATACCGGACTAGAGTTTTATCATGACAATGTAAACAGCACCCGATCTGATATCGATATTACAAACAATAGTTCAAGTGCCAAACGTGGTTTGTATCCCGATGATTCAAGATATTCAAGCTTATCGGTTTATTCCCTTCATCATTTACGAACTGGGAAATTCAGGTTTGAAGCCGGACTCAGGTATAATGCTTTTTCAATTCAAATAAAAGATACTTCGTTGGGAGAAGTTAACCTGAAACCTTCAGCTATAGTAGGAGAAGTTTCTGTTTTGTATTCTATCAAAACGAATCATCATCTATATATATCCTTTAATAATTCTTACAGGGCTCCCAATATCGATGATATGGGAACATTAGGCATTGTGGATTTCAGGTATGAGATTCCAGCATACGACCTTAAACCTGAGAAGTCGCTGAATTATGAAGCAGGATATAAATATAGTGGTCAAAAACTATCTCTGTCTGCTGCGATCTATTATATGGACTTGAGCAATATCATTGCAAGAGTAAAAAGGGATGGGCAGGTGATAAACGGTTATCCGGTTTATGAAAAGGAAAATATTGAAGAGGCTTATGTAAAAGGAACAGAGATAGAAGCAAGATGGATGCCTGTAGGTGGATTTTCATTTTATGGAGGCATCAGTTATACATTCGGCCAGAATCTGACGCGTAAGGAGCCCATGCGTCGTATTCCACCCTTAAACGGTCGGTTTTCTACAACTTATAAGAAGAACAATTGGTTCATTACCGGCGAATGGGTTTCTGCTCAAAAACAATCAAGACTGGCACAAGGAGATAAGGATGATAACAGGATTCCGGTAGGAGGTACGCCGGGATGGAATGTAATAAACCTATGGTGGAATTACATGGAAACATCTTGAAATAGGAATTGGATTGCAGAACCTGATGAATGAGGACTATAGGACGCATGGAAGTGGAATAAATGGATATGGCAGAAGTGGATGGATGAATTGTAAAGTTACTTTTTAAGACCTATAAACATATTTTTAATCTATCTTGATTTAAGGTTGTCGAAGGTTTGTCCTATCTTCCTTTTATAATCGATAGTGTATTGATAAGAATTCCTACTTCTTCCCTAAAAAAATCACAATTGCAAAGGGCCTTATATATGGCCTTGGTGGCTTTTCTATTTTATACAACAGTTTTTGCCTATCGCAAACCTTTCACTGTAGCAACTTTTGAAGGACTTTCTTTTTTCGGTGTTTCATATCAGATACTTTTGGTTATAAGCCAGGGTATTGGGTATATGCTTAGTAAGTTCTTTGGTATTAAGTTGATTGCTGAGTTAAAGAGAATTGGAAGATGGAGGACCACACTTATTTTGATAGGTAGCTCATGGATTGCACTATTTCTTTTTGCAATTGTACCCCCTCCTTATGGAATGATTTTTATAATGGCTAATGGATTTTTATTGGGATTTATGTGGGGCATTGTGTTTAGCTATGTTGAAGGTCGCAGAACTACAGATTTCATTGGGGCAGCTTTAGCGGTTAGTTTTATTTTTGCCGGAGGGTTTACACGATCAGTTGCTGTTTGGATAAGAGATACCTGGCAGGCTCCTGAATCATGGCTTGGATTTTTAACCGGCCTTGTTTTTATGGTGCCATTATTGTTTTTCCTATATCTCATAGAGAAAATTCCACAACCCGATGTGGATGATGTTGCTGATAGAACCATTCGATTGCCAATGACAAAAGAAAGTCGGTCAGTTCTTCTGAAGCAATTCGGCTTTGGATTGCTTATGCTTGTGATCACTTATGTTTTCCTGACTATTATGCGAGATATCAGGGATAATTTCATGTCGAATATGTGGAATGAATTGGGTTATGGGAAAAAGCCAGCCATTTTCACTTCTACTGAAACTATCACTTCCATTGTAGTTTTGATATTTGTTAGTATGCTGGTAATTCTGAGAAACAATTTTAACGCACTTCAATGGGCCCATGGATTGATAATTGCAGGATTCTTCTTTGCGGGTATTGCTTCTATTTTATTCCGGTTACAGTTGCTTTCCGGAGCTGTATGGATGCAATTGGTAGGATTAGGGTTGTATATGGGCTATGTTCCTTTCAATTGTATTTTGTTTGAAAGATTTCTAGCTTCATTCCGAATTGCAGGGAATGTAGGTTTTCTGATTTATATCGCTGATGCCTGGGGGTATCTTGGAAGTATGAGCGTAATGGTTTCGAAGGAATTTTTTCGCATTCAATTAAACTGGGTTTCATTCTACTCAAATGCAGTAGTACTTTCAGCAATTGTTGGAATTGCAGCAACAATTGCTTCATTGGTCTATTTCAGGAAGAAATATACTTCTTATGTAGTTTCCTGACTTATTGTTTCACCAACCTCTTTTCATAAACCACCTGTGTTTTTGTATCTGTGGCTTTGATGATATAGATGCCTCTTGGCAGTGTTTCCAATCCTTCCAGTCTTCCAACTGTTGTATTGTTGAAATAATATCTCCTTACAATGGCACCTGAAGTGGAAATCATTTCCACTCTCCAGTTGCTTCTGATCTGATTACTGAATTGGATGCGGGTGCTGGTGGTTGCAGGATTAGGATATAATTGTATATCATTTCCTTCAATGGCATCTAAAGCAACTGTTCGTACTGGTGAGTATTTAGCAGTGCCGTCTTTTTCTATTTGTTTTAGTCTGAAAATGATCTGTTGATGATCATTGTTCGGTGGTATGTTGTAGTTGTAGGTATAGGAACCGGCACCAACGGAATTGGTTTGAGCCGGTTTTTTCCCAATAGCCTGGAAATTACGTCCATCAAAGCTTTGCTGTACTTCATATATTCTGTCTGGAGTTTCGTTTTGAGTGATCCACTGTAACATAATGTTATTGTCTCTTGCTTTGGTGGCCGTGAAACTAGTGAGGTCGGCTTTCAAAAACCAACTTGGACAATAATTATATGTGATACTAAAGTGAATGGTGTCTTTTGCAAATGGATTGAATTGATAGTTTACGCTACCCATAACAGTTGAATAACTGCTGGCTGAATAATCGAAACTAACATCGCCGGCACCCATGAAGTCGGCAGTATTAAAAGCTGTATAAGTTTGTATTGAATGGTTTACTACATAGGTTAGTGGAACTATACGATAATCTGTTCCAGATCCATCAACCCCATCACCGGCTGTTAAAGAATATGGACCAAAGTTTCTTGAAAAAGAATAGAACAAACTGGGATTGAGAGTACTGCTGGTTATTTCATCATCACGGAATACACGAACACGATAATTAGGAATAGTCATAGGTTCACGGTTTTCCAGCTCAAATCCATATTGTAATGTTATTTCAGTTCTTAAGGAAACATTCATCAAGGTTCCCATTAAAGGATCGAATTTTGGAAAAGTGAATGTATTGAATGAATTACCCGAACCCACTACAACTGTATCGTAGGTGATCGTCTTTGGCGCGTCAACGCAGGTCTGTGAATGTGTGACGGAAGGAGTTGTCAGAAGCAAACTCACTGCCCAAAGCCAGTTCCGGGTTTTCATGGTCATGGATTATACTCCATTAACATCAATATTTATGTATATCATATACCTGAGAGGTACTATCTGTCGCAAATAAGTGATTATGCGTAGAGAGGGAGAAGGGTATTAACGGAGCTTCATGATATTTGGGAACATTAATCCCTCTTTGTGGGCAAGGTAAAACCAATGGTTGTTCCCACATCTGGCGTGCTGCGCACATGTATGGTTTCCCCATGCGCTTCAACTATATGTTTACAAATGGCCAGCCCCAGACCGGTACCCCCTTTATCGCGGCTTCGGGCAGCATCGGTTCGGTAAAAACGTTCGAATATGCGGGGGAGGTGTTCTTCTTCAATTCCTATTCCGTCGTCGCTGATTTCAACTAATACATGATGCTCATCGGTCCTGTAAACGCTGGCAATAATCTGTCCATCGGTTTTGCCATACTTTGAAGAATTCTCAATCAGGTTGAGTAATACCTGTTTGATCTTTTCCTTATCGGCAAAGACGGTGATGGGTGTTTCACATCCTTTCTTTATACTTCCCTGAATATTCTTTGCCTGAGTTTTAATGGTAAGTGAGTCAAAGCTTTCAAGAATGAGATCCTGTATTACAAAAGGCTGTTTGTATAATAACTGCTCTCCCGATTCCAATCTTGATATCTCATCCAGATCACTTACAAGGTTTACCAATCGGGTGGTGTTCTTGGCTGCTTTTTCCAGGAACTTCCGGCTTACGGTTTCATCTTCTATGGCACCCCCTAATAAAGTATCGACATATCCCTGTATTGCGAAAATCGGGGTTTTAAACTCGTGAGCCAGGTTTTGGAGGAATTCTTTCCTATATGCCTCATTCTTTTGAAGTATTTCAATTTCCTGCTGTTGCTTCTCTCCCCAGGCTTCCACATCTTCCCTTACCTCATCAATGCTCTTTTTGGGCAATATGTATTTATAATAGACTTCTTCTCTTTTTGTAGCCTTGGTTTGGTGTATCAATTTATAGATGAGCTTTATCTTACTATAGATGAATCGCTCGAGGGTGAATAGCACTAAGGCATAACTTCCAGCAAAAACAAGCACGAAAGACCCCAGGCCTATTTTCCAATTGCCGGTTAGCCACCATATACCCAGTGAAATAGGTATCGATAGAATGCCAGCCGTAAAAGCTGATAATTGTCGGGGTGAAAGGTTTTTTGTGGAGAACATGCTGGTTGCAAAACTACAAATCAAATTTGTACCCAACACCTTTTACAGTAGTGATACAATCGAGCCCCAGTTTTTGCCTTACTTTTCTGATATGAACGTCAATGGTGCGGTCGCCTACAATTACTTCATTACCCCAGATCTGGCTTAGAATCTCGTTTCGGAGAAAAACACGACCCGGGCGTGAAGCAAGAAGATGCAATAATTCGAATTCCTTTTTGGCCAGAACAATACTCTTTCCGTCTACCCTTACATCGAATTTCTGTGGATCAATTTCAACATTATCTATTTTGATAATTGATTCAACCGGTTTTTTATGTAGTCTTCTGAATAAGGCATTTACACGGCTTACGAGCACTTTTGGGCTGATCGGCTTGCTTACATAGTCGTCGGCACCCGATTCCAATCCTTTTATATGAGAACTTTCGTCGCTCAGGGCTGTAAGGAATATTATCAGTGTTTCCTTAAAGGCGGGCTGCATACGCAGCAGTTCGCAAACTTCCACCCCATTCTTGCGCGGCATCATGATGTCCAGAATTATCAGTTCTGGTTTATGGGTCTTAGCCTTGGTGAGGGCTTCGTCACCATCGCGGGCGGTTATTACCTCATATCCCTCTTTCTGCAAATTGTACTGGATTATCTCGAGGATATCCGGTTCGTCATCTGCAATCAGGATTTTTTGCCCTTTTCCATCCATTTTTAGCAATATTTTTACAAACGTACTGAAATGAACAACAGGGGAGAATTCTTCATCCTGAGTTCACAATTTGTTAATACGGAATTATTGAACTCATTTACGGCCAGGAAGCAGCGTCGGTAAGGGTTTGAGGCTAAATCTTTATTAGCAAATTGTTAAGCCACTAAATACGGCTTTTAAAGGTCTTACGTTCTATACACTTATTTGGTAGTATTTTTGCGAACTTGATCAGCACCCGGGTTTTATGATGAAATGTTTATTCCTTACTGCCTCTTTTGTTGTTTTTGTTGCCAATTTCCTGTCAGCGCAGGATACTGCCCCTATTAAAATAGCTACCGACAGGTTGTTATGGCACGAAAACGTGGATAAACAACAGCAAAAATTACTGAATGAAGCTGGGGTAGTGGCTCTTTCACAAGACCCCTCCATCAATCTCCATGTAAAAGAAGCACTGATACATCGTGTGGATGAATTACAGCGTCAATTGGAAATCGATTCCCAATACACAAGCAATATCAAAAAGAAATATCTCCGTAGCCTTGAATCGATGCTCAAAGGGTTCAATGAAAACTGGAGAAATAAGGACTATTCCGTAGCTCAGGCCCCATCTCTGGTGAAGGCTTTTGAAGAGTGTATGGTTCTGGATTTTAAAAATGAGAGTATTCAACCCGTTCTTGATAAGCAGGAATATGGAGTGGGAAAAATACTTGTCGAATGTTTCCTGTATCCATCCGAAAATCCAGGCGTTGCTCCAACAAGACTCGAGTTGATCAGGAAATACTGCGGATTACACCCCGACGACATACTGAGGGTCTTACGCAATTATTCTAACACCTATTTTACCGACAGCCTCATTAAAGTGGCTGCCTATCGGGATATTTCCAAATTATACGATTATGCTCAGGCCAGAGATGAATTAGGTGCCAGAATCAGAAGACATCCCGACACTTTAGTTCATCTTATTTCCCAAATGGCCACCAGCAAGAGCGGTAGGTTATATTTCCCCTTTCTTGAAAACTTGTTAAGGGGTAAGATTACCATTGAAGAGATAGATAAAGTGAAAGAAAACGACCTGGCTTATTTCAGGCTGATGGTTCAAACAAGGGTGGAATATGCAGGACGCCTATTGGCGCCTTTAAAAGATACGGCCAGGGAAATGAAAGCCCTAACGTCTATGATGGCTCGAAAAGCAAAAGAATATTTTGTAAACGAGATTAATGCCCTTCACTCGGTAGATAATGAGGCCATTCGATTCAAAAGATTGGAAGGACTTAGCGCCCCTGAATTATACTATATAGCTGTATTGAGCGAAGACCAGATTTATACATCCAGTTTTGTAAAAGGTGTTTATCCAAGGATATTCCAGAGAATGGCGAACCCAAGAGGGGATAGCCTTTTATTAAGCGTTAATGGCGATTATTTCAGGAAGTTTATCAAGATGTGTGCGGGTTATAATACGCTTAACGATTTTCTGGGTCGTATGGAAAAGGATAATGCCAGTGTGCTGATGAAGGCCTTTGTTATTGGATTAGAGAAAACAGACGGAACAGAAGAAGCGGTGGATGTGGCAGATTCTTACAGCAGTATCATGGATAAGAATGCTGAGCTGGCTGAATTCATAAAAGCGGAAGTTCGCTGGAACCTCGAAAAGAGTACTAAAACAGATAGTAAGAAGGGAAAAGTAATCTATAATATCCTGAGTGTTCTTTTTGAATCGGCCGACACCACCAGTAAGATCAATCTTTCTGAAACATTAGGTATTCCCCCCGTATATACGGTAGATTATAAGTCATTGAAAGATGATAGCGGAAGGATCGTAATGCAGGCGTTCTTTTATGGTGATGAAGATAAAGACGGACAGAATTCCTTTGCCAGCTTTATGGGTATGTTCCGCAATAATCCTAATTGGAAGATTGTAGAGAATAGTGAATGGGTTGGTATAAGCACAGCAAAAGGGAAACTGATCCAGATTTATGCTAACAAGCCATTGATGGGGGAGAATGATCCGGAAGAAACGGCTATCAACCATCTTACAGATTATCTCTTCGATCATAAGTTACAACCCAGCATTTTCATTCACAGGGGACATAGTTTTCATGTGCAGTCTACTATGAAAAGAATCATGCCAACAGCAAGGATTGTGATATTGGGTTCCTGTGGTGGTTATAATAATATCAATGAAGTTTTATCTATCAGTAACGATGCTCATATAATCTCTTCCAAGCAAACTGGGACCATGCATGTTAATGAGCCCATATTACAGGCTATCAACAGTTCATTGCTTGCGGGTAAGAATATTGACTGGATTGGAATGTGGAAGGATCTGGGAAGTAAGTTCACTACAGGTGATGCCAAAGAAAAATTCGATGATTATATTCCCCCATTCAAGAATATGGGTGCCCTTTTCATAAAAGCCTATCGTAAGGCAATGGATACAGAAAAGTAATCCTGTTTTTTGTTACCAGTTTTGCCGTTCGAACAAAAGCCAACCGTTGGTTCGGGAATTCGTATTTATCTTTATACTTTCTATGCCATCTTCCAAAGAGCGAAAAAAGGTTTTTGATATCAGTCTGCTGAAACGTGTGTTTCGGTATGCGGCACCGTACAAAAGCAAATTCTACCTCTCACTTCTTCTGGCTCTTTTGCTGGCAATAATGGCACCCGTAAGGCCATACCTGATACAGCTAACTGTAAACAAATTCATTGCTGTAAAAGATGTACAATGGATTGTTTGGATTACCGCCATACAAATCGTTTTGTTATTAGCTGAAAGTGGGGTTCGGTTTTATTTTTCCTTTATCACTTCCTGGATGGGGCAACATGTTGTAAACGATCTTCGGCAGGCGGTGTATGGAAAGATTGTTGGATTGAATCTGTCTCAGTTCGACCGTACTCCCATTGGTACATTGACTACCAGAACCATCAATGATATTGAATCTATCAATGATATTTTCTCGGATGGGTTGATACCTATTATTGCGGATTTGCTGTCTATCATCTCTATTTTATTGATGATGTTCTATACCGATTGGCGGCTTACTCTCATTTGTCTGGCACCTTTTCCATTTCTTATTGTTGCCACCTATTTTTTCAAGGAAAGCGTAAACAAATCATTCATCATAGTAAGGAATGCAGTGGCAAGTTTGAATGCATTCGTTCAGGAGCATCTTACTGGTATGCAGGTGGTGCAGGCTTTTGCTTCGGAAGACAAAGAGTTTGCCAAGTTCAGGAAGATCAACAAGGAGCATCGTAATGCCAATATCCAAGCCATTTTCGCCTATTCTGTTTTCTTCCCTGTAGTTGAAATTATTCTCGCGTTCTCCATCGGCTTATTGGTTTGGTGGGGCGCCAGTACCGCTATGGAAATGGAAACAGTAGAAGCAGCAGCCATGGCAGGGAAGATTATTGCCTTCGTAATGTATCTCAACCTTCTTTTCAGACCACTGAGAGTAATAGCAGATAAATTCAATGTGCTGCAGATGGGTATGATTGCCAGTGAAAGGGTGTTCAAGGTGATGGATAATGACGATTATATCGGTGCCAATGATCAGGGTAAACTGGCACCTGTTACTTTAGAAGGAAGGATTGCCTTTGATAAAGTATGGTTCTCCTATTCAAACGATGAGAAATGGGTATTGAAGGATATTTCGTTTGATGTGAAACCCGGTGAAGCGGTGGCGTTGGTAGGGCATACCGGAAGCGGTAAGACTTCTATCATAAGTCTTATAAACAGGCTTTAACAGATACAGAAAGGGACTATAAAAATTGATGGGCATTCTATAAATGATTATAAAGTAGAGGCATTACGTCGGCAGGTAGGAGTGGTTTTACAGGATGTATTTCTTTTCTCAGGGTCGGTAATGGACAATATCACACTCCGAAACCCGGCTATTTCGCGCGAACAGGTGATTTCGGCCGCTGCCATGATCGGGATGCACGATTTTATAATGCAACTGCCCGGGGGGTATGATTATAATGTGATGGAAAGAGGCGGGACCCTTTCTTTAGGACAAAGACAGTTATTATCCTTTATCAGGGCCTTATTATATAGTCCTTCTATATTGATCCTGGATGTAGCCACTTCTTCAGTTGATACCCAGAGCGAATTATTGATCCAAAAGGCCATCGACACCCTTATTTCAGGCCGTACTTCCATTATTATAGCCCACAGGCTGAGTACTATCCGAAAAGCGGATAAGATAATTGTGCTGGATAAGGGGGTCATAAAGGAGGTGGGCACCCACGAAACTTTGTTACAACTCGGTGGTTTCTATGCGAATCTGTATAAAATGCAGTTCGAAAAAAAGCCAGTTACCACTTGATTTATTGGCAGGAAAAAATAAGTCCAAAAACCCCCTTCTAACTATTAATTTTTCTCGGTTATTACCCCCTCGCTCCTTATCTTTGCGCCAAATTTAGAAAAAGGTATGGTGGTTCCTCGTCTCAAATCCTTATTGGTAGCGGTTTTCAGCCTGTCAATCCTCTTCATTTCCCAGTCAGTTCTTGCAAACGACGGTGGTGAGGGTGGTGCTGCACCTGAAGCAGAGGAAAAATTCAACGCGAAAGAAGTAATATTCGAACATATTAAGGATGCCCACGAATGGCATGTGATTGGTGATATTTCAGTGCCTTTGCCTGTAATTCTTATTACAAACAAAGGTTTTGAAACTTTCTCTTCCGGTCATTTCCACCATGGCCATGAAAAATACCAGGGAAACCATCTTTATGGAGTAGTTGAAGGGAAAATCAAGGCTTTTAAGGCTGATGGAACTATTGATGAAGAAGCTACTAACTCTATCTGGGACTTCTCTATCACCAAAAACGTTGCTGCTTTATTGCTTTCTGTAACTATTATCCTCCTGATTTTCTTGTCATTAGGACGTAAGTATAAGAAAAACGGTGTTAACGGTCCTACAGGTTTAGCCGGTTTCATTGAGCCAGTGATCATGATGATCAGGAACGATGTGGCCAAGCCGATTCTGGGTGAGCGTCACGAAAAATACCTGAATTTCTTACTGACTGTTTTCTTTTTCATCCTTATCAATAATCTGTTGGGATTGGTTCCTTTCTTCCCAGGCGGTTCAAACGTTAGTGGTAATATCGCCTTTACCTGTACACTGGCAGTATTCACTTTCATATTAGTGAATGTGAACGGAAACAGTAATTACTGGAAGCACATTTTCTGGATGCCAGGTGTTCCGGTGCCAATGAAGATATTTCTGGCTCCCATCGAGTTTATCGGAGTGTTTACCAAGCCGATTTCATTGATGGTGCGTCTTTTTGCAAATATGACCGCGGGTCACGTATTGATCCTCGGTATCGTGTGTTTGATTTTTGTGTTGAAATCGCTTGCTGCAGCTGCTGTGGTAGTACCATTTACCCTGGCACTGAGCATGATCGAATTACTGGTTGCCTTCATCCAGGCTTTCATATTCACCCTGCTTTCTGCGGTGTATATAAGTCTGGCAACAGAAGAACACCATGAAGCAAGTCATCATTAATTTTTTTTGAACAAAAACCATAAACAATGACAGGAACTATTGCTGCAGTTGGAGCCGGATTAGCTGCTATCGGCGCAGGTATCGGTATCGGACGCATTGGTGGATCTGCTTTAGAAAGCATGGCCCGCCAGCCTGAAATGGCTTCTCAAATCCAGACAAACATGTTGATCGCTGCTGCCTTCGTGGAAGCGGTTGCCTTGTTCGCTTGCGTTATCGCATTCTTGGGTCTGTAAGATTTGACTTCATTAAAAGGCCCCCAAGCAAAGGGCGAAAGGGGCTTTTTACATTTTTAAAAAATCATTAGCGACATATGTTTTTTCTTGAAATCAACCCGCTCATAAAACCGGAAATCGGAATGGTAGTTTGGACTACTATCGTTTTCCTGCTGCTTTTGTTCGTTTTGGCTAAATACGCCTGGAAGCCAATTCTTGGTGCTATTAAGAAAAGGGAACAAACAATCAACGATTCATTGGCTACAGCTGAAAAAGTAAAAGCTGAAATGACTCAGTTGCAAAGTGAGAACGAAGCTTTATTAGCTAAAGCCCGTGAAGAAAGAGCCATGATGCTGAAAGAAGCTCGTGAAACACGCGATAAGATAGTGAATGAAGCGAAAGAACAAGCAAAGGCGGAAGCCAACAAGATTGTTCAGGAAGCTCAAGTAGCTATCCAGGCTCAGAAAATGGCCGCTCTCACAGAAGTTAAGAACCAGATCGGAAGTCTGGTAATCGAAGTTTCTGAGAAAGTATTGCGTCGTGAATTGTCTGACAAGAAAGGACAGGAAGAGCATATCCAGTCATTGACCGGACAAATCAAACTGAATTAATCGTCGGATAATCCGAATTAAATAATCAAGTAGTATGACTAATCCAAGGGTTGCAGCACGGTATGCCAAAGCACTGGTGGATCTGGGAGTGGAAAAAAACCAGCTGGAGCAGGTTTATAAAGACAGTCTGCTGATACAATCTATCTGCAAGAGCAACCGTGAATTCCTTACACTTATCAAGAGCCCGGTAGTTAAGCCTTATAAGAAGAACGCTATTCTTTCGGCTATCCTTGATGGAAAGGTTACCGTTATCACCAGTTCATTTATCAAGTTACTGGTGAATAAGGGAAGGGAAAGTGTTTTACCAGAAATCCTTACAGAAGTAGAAGCGTATTACAATCGAATCAACAAGATATTCAAGGTTAAATTCACTACAGCCGTTCCTGTTTCTGATGCTATCAAAGCTGATATTATCAGTAAGATAAAAGATAACAGGGCAGCCGCCGACAGCATCGTTCTCGATCATGTTATTGATGAGAATATCATTGGTGGTTTCAAGCTTGAATTGAACGACCTGTTGATTGATGGAAGTGTAGAGAAGGATCTGAAAGATATCAAGCGTCAGTTTTTCAAGAACGAGTACATCTTTAATATCAGATAATATATATATCCGGGAAACCGGGTATTCATATAACAATTTTAAAAGGACAAATATGATAGAAATTAAGCCGGATGAGATTTCAGCGATATTGCGGCAGCAATTGAGCAATTTCGACGCAGCACCCAATTTGGAAGAAGTGGGTACTGTATTACAGATAGGGGACGGTATCGCCCGTATCTATGGTTTGAACAGCGTAAAGAGTGGTGAGCTCGTGGAGTTTGAAAGTGGTGTGCAAGCCATTGCCCTTAACCTGGAAGAAGACAACGTGGGTGTGGTATTGATGGGAGAAAGCGGAGATATCAAAGAAGGCGCTAAAGTAAAACGTACCGGTAAAATCGCCTCTATCAATGTAGGTGAAGGAATGCTGGGTCGTGTGGTTAACACCCTTGGCGAACCTATCGATGGTAAAGGCCCTCTTACTGGTGAAAAATACGAAATGCCATTGGAGCGTAAAGCACCAGGGGTAATCTTCCGTGAACCAGTTAAGGAACCTCTTCAAACAGGTATCAAGGCTATCGACGCCATGATTCCAATCGGTCGCGGACAACGTGAGTTGATCATCGGTGACCGTCAGACTGGTAAAACAGCTATCGCTGTTGATACCATCATCAACCAGAAAGAATTCTATCAGGCAGGAAAACCTGTATTCTGTATATATGTGGCTATCGGTCAAAAAGCATCTACTATCGCTGGTGTTATGAAAACACTGGAAGATAATGGCGCCATGGCTTATACCTGTATCGTTGCAGCTTCTGCTTCTGATCCGGCACCTTTACAGTTCTATGCACCATTTGCTGGAGCTGCCATCGGTGAATATTTCCGTGATACCGGACGTCCAGCCCTGATCATTTATGATGACCTTTCTAAGCAAGCCGTGGCTTACCGTGAGGTGTCATTGTTGCTCCGTCGTCCTCCTGGTCGTGAAGCATATCCTGGTGACGTATTCTATCTCCATAGTCGTTTGCTCGAGCGTGCAGCGAAAGTTATCAACGACGATGGTGTTGCCAAGAACATGAACGATTTGCCTGAGTCTATCCGTCACCTTGTAAAAGGTGGTGGTTCATTGACCGCATTGCCGATCATTGAAACACAAGCGGGTGACGTATCTGCCTATATCCCTACCAACGTTATCTCCATCACCGATGGTCAGATATTCCTGGAAGGTAACCTCTTCAACTCCGGTATCCGTCCTGCGATCAACGTAGGTATCTCCGTGAGTCGTGTGGGTGGTAATGCGCAGATCAAATCAATGAAAAAAGTAGCTGGTACATTGAAGCTTGACCAGGCCCTCTATCGTGAGATGGAAGCCTTCTCAAAATTCGGTGGTGACCTCGATGCTGCAACAAAAGTGGTTCTGGATAAGGGTTCACGTAACGTGGAAATCCTGAAACAAGCCCAATACTCTCCATTCG
The DNA here is from genome assembly GCA_044220885.1 of Chitinophagaceae bacterium. GTDB lineage: Bacteria > Bacteroidota > Bacteroidia > Chitinophagales > Chitinophagaceae > Endoryza. The sequence goes on along the minus strand of JBGAQE010000038.1, from coordinate 13,069 downwards.
CAGTAGAAAAGCAAGTAGCTATCATCTACCTGGGTACACAAGGTCTGTTGCGTGAAGTAGCAGTAAGACGTGTAAAGGAATTTGAAGAGCACTTCCTGCTGGAAATGGAAAACAAACTGCCTGATGTAATGGCTGAATTCAAGAAAGGAAATCTTCCTGATGATGGTATCAAGAAGATGGTGGAACTGGCTAATTCAATCATTCCTCAGTACAAAGCATAATTCAGTTCTTTGTTACTTTATAAGTCCCGCAAATTATTGCGGGACTTTTTTTTGTTCTGCAATTACTAAGTAGTTATATATAGAGATAGCATCTATACAATTCCCAATAATCTTCTTGTCCCGTTATCAAAGCTACCGTGGGGACAGATTTCTCTTTTTTGCTGCTATCGCAGACATATTTAAATTGCCATTGCAACATTGCCAGGAGGGCAAAGTAGAAAAAAGAGAATACAAATACATATTACCGCAGCTTGTCCCGATTATTTCGGGAGAGGCGCAGAGACGCTGGAGTCTTTTTGTTGCTTATTACTATTTATGATCTAGAGACGCAGAGGGTCGCTGCGCGACCAATACAGGACTTTGATGTGAAAGGATATTTGGGATGTACAGGATATGCTAGCTATGAAATGTGTCCATACGATAGGATTATTTCCAGACAGAACAAGAGACAGCAAAGTTGCCCTAATCAGTTGAGGTGCGTGAAGACACGCACCTCAGCGGAAAATTTAGACTCAATAAACATGTTATTGTGAATCCCTGTTCCCCTTTGGCTTCATGGTCTTGTATTGGTCGCGCAGCGACCCTCTGCGTCTCCTATTTTTGTTTTTTGAACCACTAAGACACAAAGAACACGAAGAAACACGAAGAGATTTCTTACTGTATGATACTAATTTTAAATTTGAATATGCAAGCTCTCTTAGTGTTCCTTAGTGCCTTTTGTGTCTTCGTGGTTCGAAATCAAGAATGAATTTTACTCAAAAAAAACCGCGTCTCCGCGTCTCTGCGGTAAAATGTATTTGTATTCTCTTTTTTCTCCTTTGACCTCCTGGCAAAGTATTAGTTGCAGATCAATCATGATTGCGTTAGCAACAAATAATGAGAAGTGTGTCCACACGATAGGTCCCAAAAGGGGAAAATTTATGTAGCTAAACAGAAAGCAAAACTAATAAACATATATAGTTGTCGATAAATAGGACTACTTAGTTTCATAAGAAATTCTTTGTTTTCGCACTATATCTGATTTATGTCAAGTTATTAGACTGGCATTTATATACTAATCAGTATAGCTTTGTCGTATAATCAACGACATTAGTCTTAACGATTATAAAATTAATCCCAAACCCTAACGCAGTATACTGCGGGTGAAAAACATTCGCCATGAAAAGAACAACCCTTACTGTTAATTGCCATCCGGCAATTACGAATCCTCATCATCTTTATTGTTGCTCTCATCCACCAGGTGTTTTTGCGTGACGAATTTGAATTCTATCTGACACTGATTAGTAGTGTTGGTGATTCTTATTGATTATATATTAAACTGGATTCATAAAATAAATTAATCTTCTTCAACGATTTCAGATATGAAAAACTTTACAACATATTTAAAAGCATCTATATTGATGACTATTTCGGCAGTAGTCATCCAGGCATCATTATATGCCCAAACTTGTAACGTAAATGAAAAATACGACAAGATTATTAGTGGATATCATTCTTCGATAGCGCAAAAATCAACAGGAGGGTATTCTGTATGGGGATCTTATATGAGTAACAGTGGCACTAGTGATATACTAACGCCACAAGATATTAATGTTACAAATTATCCAGCCCTTACGGGAACTATCTTAAAAGCTGCTCTGGGTGGTAACAAAGCTGGCGCACAGGTAGATCAGGCCATTTTATTAACAACAAGTGGTCTTTTTGCATGGGGTGTACCAGGCGCAGTATTAAAAAGTTCATATACTTCTTCAGCAACTTTTGCGAGAATTTCCCAGCCAGGAAATTCAGAAACAACCGGTTTGCCAACAGGTGTTTTGCCTGCAGATGTAGCTAGTATGTTTGCTGCTTATCAAACACTAGTTATCTTGACAAATTCAGGCTCAGTTTATATACTCACTCAAACTACTAAGGATATTGAAGGAAATGGAGCATCTGGAACACCTGTAACCAATTCGTGGCAACAAGTTAAAACGGGTAGTGGAACATACCTTACTGGCGTAACCGCAGTGCGTGGACAAGTGAGTTCTGCAAGTTATAATGCATTTATGGCTTTAACCAATACCGGTAAAATTTATACATGGGGTAATAGCACTTATTTGGGAGACGGTAATGGAGCTTCTGCCAGAAATTATGCAACTCAAATGACATTGCCTGCCGAATTCAATGCAACAATTCCTAAAATGATTGGGGTAACAGGAGGAACTGGTAGTACAAGCACAACTAAGAATACATACTTTGTACTTGGTAATTCAGGTGCTTTATATGCTTTAGGTGATAATTCACAAAAGCAATGTGGAGATTTCACTACAACAGAAAACCTTTCATGGGTAAATGTTGAAAGAGTGAACGGTACTAATTTCAATAATATCAACTTCTTTTCTGTACAAGAGCACAATAGTTCTTATCCAGGTGTTGCTGCCATTACTACTGATGGCGATTTATATGTTTGGGGAAATAATAATACCGGTATGCTGGGAAGAACAAATAATAACGCTTCCAATGGCTCTACAGCAGGCAACTATGACCCAGGTATGCCAGTACTTTTTAATACTCTAACCGATAATGCTATTTCTGCAGAAATTGGCGGACATACATTAGTTTATCTTAAAGAGGGAACCTCACGTTTCTGTTATGTTGGACATCAGACAAATGGAAGTATGGGCGATGGAACAGCAACTTCTGATGCTAATGGTAATACAGTTTTGAAGCATAATTGCTCCACTACTCCTGTCATTAATATATGTGGGTATGTACCTGTTTCAGCAGACCTTACAAGATCTACTATTACATCGGCCGATTCAAGAATATGGGCCAATGGAACAAGCACTACAACCATTACTGTTCAACTGAAAGACGTTAATGGAGCCAATCTTACAGTTAGTGGTGGTATTGTTGTTATTAATAGTACAAATGGTACACTAGGTACAGTCGTTGATAATAATAATGGTACTTATACTGTAATATTAACAAGTGCTACTAACTCCCCTGGTACAACGCTGTCTTATACTGTCAATGGATCTGCAGGCTCATCAACAACCTCAGTAGCGTTTATGGGAATATTGCCATTAACATGGGGACAAGTATCTGCGTATCGCCAAGGGAAAACCTTTAAAGTAGAATGGAGCACTGAACAAGAACAGGATATAAGCCACTTCATAGTTGAACGTAGCCTAAATGGTTCCTTGTGGATACCACTACCATTTAAGATACCAGCTGCTAATAAGACTACTGTAAACAATTATCAGATTACTGACAGGGATTATATCGCACAACAAACATTCTTCCGGATAAAACAAGTTGGAATGGATGGCCAGTTTACTTATTCTGCCGTTAAAACAGTGTATGCAGAAAAAGCCACTTCCAATCTGATAGTATATCCGGTACCTGCAACAAATAAATTCTATATTGGAAATATCCCGGCAAATCAACTAAAGGAGATTAAGATGATCAATGAAAATGGTACTATGGTTAAGAGATGGACAAGTCTCCAGATCAGCTATGATATACATGATATAGCAACAGGTATTTATTATCTGAAAATTGAAACAAAAGACGGTTCAGTTGAACAAGTTCGACTGACTAAATTATAAAACCATAAATAATTGGTATACAATAACCAATGTAAACAGCATCTTGAACCACAAAAAGAAAGACAAAAATGAAAATAAGCCGGTGAATAGCACCGGCTTATTTTTTATGGTAAAATGATACTTTAAATAACTCCTGATTAGTAGGTAGTTATGAGGTTTTTTAGATTTTGCTTCAGTATTTATTTTGATTTTATTTTGTTCAGGGGCTTGCATTTATAGAAAACACTTTACATCTTTACATCGTCATCGACACCGATGTATCCTCCAATCTCCTCCGAATTTCTTACAGACGATCCACATTTCCTTCCTTTTCCAATTTCCTTAGAAACGCACAGTTTCCTTCCTCCTATGGGCCGCGCAACGTACCGTATCTGTCCCTTTAAAAATGATCGTCATGAAAACGTACCTGAGCCCTCAAGCAATTACTCTACCCGTAAACCTGCCCCTTACTTACCGCAGGTCTTTACTCCTCCTTATATTATCGCTTATTGGTTATGTAGTAACAGCACAAGAACTGGTGTTTAAGAACGCACAGTTGGAATCTGGTGTTGCTGGTGCTGATGGTGCGGTTTACCGTTTCACTAATGTTAGAAATGGCGGATCACCTACTATTGATGCCCTGGTAACCATTAATGGCCGTTCTAATGCTTTGGTTTCCCTGGTATCGCTGGACCTTAGTAATACAGGACACGATAAAGCTTTTCAACCACAGGTTTCTTACAATAATAATAACACCCCTGCAGGTACTTCTGATTGGTGGTTAGAATTCGGAATCGCTTTTGTTCAGTCTGGTTCTACAACAAGAGTGAATGTTGACTCTTTCAAGCTTACAGCCCTTGATATAGATGGTAATGGAGACAAGATCAATGACGTAAGTGTCTTTCTATAGTAATAAAAGCTATCTTCTTGAAAATAACTCTGTATTAGTTGCTTCGAATATCTCTGATTTAGTTGATGGAATTTCAACAATCGTAGAAAGAAATTTGATGGTCCCGTTCAGGAACTATAGCAATATTGATACAGGTGCTACCAATGTAATGGTTACAAATTTTTTTCCAGGGTGAATACTTTCAGGATGCGTGTTGGTGGACATAGTACTGGTGCAAATGGAGCTGCTGATCGTATGTATTCTTTCTGGTTTAAATCATTCAGTTATCAATCACCTGTTCAGTATACACTTCCGTTAGTATTACTCGATTTTAACGCAACTGTTGCTAATAAGAAAGCTGTGTTGAACTGGGTTACAGAATGGAAAAAGCTTTAAGTCATTTTGTTGTGGAAAGAAGCGTGAATGGTATTGATTATACCGAAGCCGGAATGATTTTCGCAAGTGGAAATTCAAACGTAAAAGTTCCTTACTCATATGCCGATGCACTTCCTGCAAATGCAAAAGGCGTTATCTATTACAGATTGAAAATGGTTGACCTTGATGGTAAATTCCAGCGCTCAACTGTAAAAAACTGATACGTATCGGAGATGCACCAAAACATTGACAATCGCTGCTTACCCTAATCCTGTAACTACAGAATTACGCATCAGCTTGCCTGATAGCTGGCAGAATAAGAGAGCAACTCTCAATATCTTCAGCAGCAATGGCCAACTGGTTAAGCAAGTAGTTGCTTCAAGGGCAAGCCAAACTTCGAAACCGTGAATGTAGCCGATATCACCAATGGTCTTTATATAGTTAAAGCTACTGATGGTACAGAAATAGCTACTGAGAGAATTGTGAAGACTACCAAGCAAACTGTAAATAACTATAAGCACTATTTGTCCGGTGCTGGTTCGTTAAACTCGAATAAAATGTAGGACTTTCTGAAATAACCTATCCTCTCTCCATCAAACCGGTAATCTAACCACCTCACTCCATCCAGGAGCCGTTCTTTATTAACATGTCCGTATAACGATATAAAGTATCGAAAGCGATACTGCAAGAGTTTATTTTAAAGGGTACGATCAACAAACGCCGTCCCGTTTCTACGGGATGGCCATTTTTAAACTTCTGTACCCACATCCATCTTCCTGCCAGAACCGGTAATACTAAACTACCTATGAACACTCCATTCAGGAGCCGTTCTTTATAAACATGTCCGTATAACGATATCAAGTATCGAAAGCGATACTGCAAGAGTTTATTTTAAAGGGTACGATCAACAAACGCCGTCCCGTTTCTACGGGATGGCCATTTTTAAACTTCGTACCCACATCCATCATCCTGCCAAACCGGTAATCTAACCACCTATGAACACTCCATTCAGGAGCCGTTCTCATGTCCGTATAACGATATAAAGTATCGAAAGCGATACTGCAAGAGTTTATTTTAAAGGGTACGATCAATCACAACGGTTCCCTGTTTCTACGGGGACATTTTAAACTTCGCACCCACATCCATCATCCCGCCAAACCGGTAATCTAACCACCTATGAACACTACCGGTATCTAACCACCTATGAACACTCCATCCAGGAGCCGTTCTTTATAAACATGTCCGTATAACGATATAAAGTATCGAAAGCGATACTGCAAGAGTTTATTTTAAAGGGTACGATCAACAAACGGTTCCCTGTTTCTACAGGGGACCCATTTTTAAACTTCGCACCCACTACTTCTGATTGGTGGTTAGAATTCGGTATCGCTTTTGTTCAGTCTGGTTCTACTACAAGAGTGAATGTTGACTCTTTCAAACTTACAGCCCTTGATATAGATGGTAATGGAGACAAGATCAATGAGTGGGTGTCTTTCTATAGTAATAAAAGCTATCTTCTTGAAAATAACTCTGTATTAGTTGCTTCGAATATCTCTGATTTAGTTGATGGAATTTCAACAATCGTAGGAAAGAAATTTGATGGTCCCGTTCAGAACTATAGCAATATTGATACAGGTGCTACCAATGTAATGGTTACAAACTTTTTCCAGGGTGTGAATACTTTCAGGATGCGTGTTGGTGGACATAGTACTGGTGCAAATGGAGCTGCTGATCGTATGTATTCTTTCTGGTTTAAATCATTCAGTTATCAATCACCTGTTCAGTATACACTTCCGTTAGTATTACTCGATTTTAACGCAACTGTTGCTAATAAGAAAGCTGTGTTGAACTGGGTTACAGGAATGGAAAAAGCTTTAAGTCATTTTGTAGTGGAAAGAAGCGTGAACGGTATTGATTATACCGAAGCCGGAATGATTTTCGCAAGTGGAAATTCAAACGTAAAAGTTCCATACTCATATGCCGACGCGCTTCCTGCAAATGCAAAAGGCGTAATCTATTACAGATTGAAAATGGTTGACCTTGATGGTAAATTCCAACGCTCAACTGTAAAACTGATACGTATCGGAGACGCACCAAAAACTTTGACAATCGCTGCTTACCCTAACCCTGTAACTACAGAATTACGCATCAGCTTACCTGATAGCTGGCAGAATAAGAGAGTAACTCTCAATATCTTCAGCAGCAATGGTCAACTGGTTAAGCAAGTAGTTGCTTCAAGGGCAAGCCAAACTGAAACCGTGAATGTAGCCGATATCACCAATGGTCTTTATATAGTTAAAGCAACTGATGGTACAGAAATAGCTACTGAGAGAATTGTGAAGACTAAATAAGCAAACTGTAAATAACTATAAGCATTATTTGTCCGGTGCTGGTTCGTTAAACTCGAATATAATGCAGGACTTTCTGAAATAACCTATCCTCTCTATCCATCTTCCTCCTAAACCGGTAATCTAACCACCTATGAACACTCCATCCAGGAGCCGTTCTTTATAAACATGTCCGTATAACGATATAAAGTATCGAAAGCGATACTGCAAGAGTTTATTTTAAAGGGTACGATCAACAAACGGATTCCTGTTTCTACAGGGATCCCCTTTTTAAACTTCGCACCCACATCCAACATCCTGCCAAACCGGTAATCTAACCACCTATGAACACTCCATCCAGGAGACGTTCTTTATAAATATGTCCATAGTAGTAATAGAATTTTTAAATAAGATAATTAAATCCAACACCTACAATCAAACTTATCCAATGTTCTGAGGTAATCAATTTTTTGTACCAATTTTTAATAACGCAAACCGTACTTTTTATGAAACAGCAACTTTACCCCAGAATGTCATCATTTTCTTTTGCATCTATTTTCAAAGGGATGCTTGTTCTTGCTTTCCTTACTGTGCCTGTCTTATTTCCAAGAGCACAGGCACAAGGACTTGTTTTCAAGAACTCTTCTTTAATTTCAGGAACAAACGGACAGATTAATGCCGTGTACCGTTTTCCTCAGGTAACAACAAATGTAGACGCACTTGTAACAATAACAGGAAGGTCTTCATCTCTTGTAACGCTTTCAACTATCGACCTTACAAGTTCTGGTTTTGATAAGGCTTTTCAGCCACAGGTAACTTATAATGGAGGAACAACCCCCAATGGAACCAGTGACTGGTGGATGGAGTTCTCTATAAGTTTTGTAACCGCAACTACTACTAATACCGTAAATGTGGCTTCTTTTAATGTAACAGCCCTTGATATTGACGGTAATGCCGATAAGATAAATGAGTGGGTAGGATTTTATAACCTCAATACTTACACTGTAGAGAACAATTCCATCTTGCAATACGGAAGTATTTATGAAATGGTGAATAGTGTTAATACAGCAGTTGGTACCAAATTCGTAGGACCCATTGCAAACTATACTAATATCGATACATCAGCTACTTCGGTAATGGCAACAGCAAATTATATAAACCAGAATAATTTCAAAGTTCGTACAGGTGGACATAGTATTGGATCAAGTGGTGCTTCTGACCGTATGTATTCTTTCTGGTTCAAGGCTTTTGCATTCCAGGCACCAGTAAATCTTAATCTGCCTGTTACATTGCAGTCGTTTACAGCAAAGCTTGAGAATAAGAAACCTGTTTTAAGCTGGGTATCTTCTGTAGAGCAGCAGTTGAGTCATTATGTTATCGAAAGAAGTACTAATGGTTCAGAATTCAGCGAAGCCGCTTTGGTTTTTGCTAACGGTACAAGTTCAATAGCTAGTAAGTATTCATTCTCTGATAATGCAATGGCTTCTCTTAATAAAGGTATGCTCTACTATCGCCTCCGCATGGTAGACGCAGATGGTAAGTTCACTTATTCTGAAACCAGACTTATCAAGATGAATACAAGTACTGCTTCTGCTGGAATTGCTATACAAGCATATCCAAACCCTGCTGTAAATGAAATACGTGTTACCCTTCCATCTGGCTGGCAGGAAAAGCAGATACAGTATGATATATATGCTGTGAATGGCCAAGTGATGAAATCAATGAACAGACAGAGCGCCAGTCAAACAGAAGTATTGAATATTTCAACGCTGCCTGTAGGCTCCTATATTATTAAGGTGAGCGCAGGAACTGAAACCGCAACAGAAAGGTTCGTAAAATCGAAATAAAGACTTTTTAAAGGGTACGATCAACAACGGCCTGGCTATTCTTAGCCGGGCCTTTTTCATTTTATAGCTGAATATCAGCCTTTTATCTCTAAATACCATTCATCCAAAATTATTTGGTTTATAACGTAAACTACTTTACGTTTGTGAAAATTTAGTCAAATGCTCAAGTTAGTTCCTTTGATCCTCTTAACCTTATCATCTCTTTTCGCAGAGGCTCAAACAGTAATTACAGGTAAAATCAAGGATAGCCGGAATAAACCGATGGCGGGCGTAAGCATAGCTATAAAAGATAGCTATGATGGAGCTACCTCAGATTCCCTTGGAAATTTCAGGTTTAAGACAACCGACAAGGGAGCCCAAATACTCCAGTTCACATCTATCGGCTTTAAGTTGCTGGAAATACCTATAAATCTGGATGGAACCACTATTACTCAGAATGTAGTGATGAAAGAGGAGCCTAATGAATTAACAGCGGTAGTGATTTCAGTAGGAACTTTTGAGGCGAGTGATCGTAAAAGAGCGGCTGCTATTCTAAGTCCACTCGATGTAGTAACAACTGCCAGTGCCAATGGAGACATAACCGGTGCGTTGAAAACTTTACCAGGAACGCAGACTGTTGGTGAAACAGCAGGGCTTTTTGTACGTGGTGGAACGGCAACAGAAACAAAAACATTCATTGATGGAACGCTTGTAAATAACTTCTTTTTTAGCAGTGCTCCGAACATAGCAGCTTTCAGTCGTTTTTCTCCTTTTATTTTTAAAGGAACGGTATTCAGTACAGGTGGATACAGTGCCTTGTATGGACAGGCATTATCATCAGCATTGATATTGGAATCAATAGATTTGCCAGAACAATCATCAGCAAGTTTCGGACTTTCTGTTATTGGACTCAATGCTGGTTTCCAGGATCTCAGTAAGAAAAAGAACAGTTCATGGGGTGTGAATTATGGGTATACAAATCTTGCCCCTGCTTTTGAAGTTTTCAAACAACAGCAGGATTATAGCAAAGCACCTGAATACCATAATGCTGATGCCAATTTCAGAATAAAGACATCAAGGACAGGAATACTCAAATATTATGGCTATTGGAATAAAAGTCAACTGGCATTTACGAATAAAAGTATTGATACTCCGGGGTACTATGATAAGTTTAGCCTGAGGAATACGAATACCTATCATAATTTTTCCTGGAGAGAAAATTTGGGAAAGGGCTGGAAGCTTCAGACGGGTGTTTCATTCTCTTTGAATGAAGATCATATAAAGAGTGGGCTGCAGGATGCTGCAAAAAAAGATATCCTTTTACCAGGGTTTGAGTTCAAACAATTTGGATTAGTGAACAAGGGTGGCTTTTTTAATGCGAGATTTGTAATGGAAAAGAGGATAGTGGGATTGTCTATTCTCCGATTTGGAACTGAATATAATTACAGTGATGAGAAGACAAGCTATACTGCTTATAATAATCAGGTATTTCCTCAGGGAGTAAAAGAAAATCTGAAATCTGTTTTCGCAGAATCTGATATATACATCACAAATAATATAGCCGCTAAAGTAGGCGCCCGTTGGGAGCAATCCAGTTTATTGAATAAAACAAACCTGGCACCTCGTCTGTCATTAGCCTATAAATTTTCAAAACAGGCGCAGGCTTCATTGGCTTATGGAGAGTTTTACCAGAATCCTGAACGTAAATACCTCCCTTCTAATAGTGCCTTGACATTTTCAAAAGCTACTCACTATATAGCACAGTATCTGAAAACAAGTGGCCTTGTAACATTCCGTGCAGAAGTATTCTATAAAAAGTATGATGCCCTTGTAAAAACTACAAATATCAACGGACTGGAGCAGGCTGCCAATAATAATGGTTATGGAGATGCTAAAGGAATTGAGTTTTTCTGGAGAGATAAAAAGACAATAAAAGATCTTGATTATTGGATTTCCTATTCTTATCTCGATACAAAACGCGATTTTCTTAATTATCCAATGGAGATCATGCCAAATTTTGCAGCAAAGCATACAGCTTCGCTAGTGGTTAAGAAATTTGTTCAGGCATGGAAAATGAATCTTAATGGTGCTTATAATTTCGCGAGTGGCCGTACTTACTATAATATAGCTTACGATGGCTCCAATTATAAGTTTACAGATAAGGGAGAAACGCCCGACTATCATAACGTAAGTTTCTCCATTAATTACCTTCCATTTATTGGAAAGAAAAACAGGAAAGTATATGATGTGTACGTGTTGCAGGTGAATAATATTTTCAATATGAAGCAAGTGTATAATTATCAGTATTCTTATAATGGACTTCGTAAAGAAGCGATAGTTCCTCCATCAAGAATGTTTGTTTTTATTGGAGCTTTTATAAGTCTGGGTACCGATCGTTCTGAAGAAATCATAAATAACGGATTATAGTATTATATCTTTTTAACCATAAATCAACTCAAATGAAAAAGGTCTTATTTCTCCTGGTTTTGTTATCTGGTAACATAATTGTTAACGCTCAAAGTGATCGTTATCAAAAAGCAATGCAGCAGAATGTTATTGCTGTAGATACTACACGAAGCATTGATGGCTGGCGCGAACTGGCAAATAATTTCCAACGTATTGCAGATGCAGAAAAAACACAATGGTTGCCCTATTATTATGCTGCTATGAGCCATGTAATGATGGGTTATAATATGGCAAACGGCCAAATGGGTGGCTTTGCTGATAAAACAGACCCAGAAGCGGATCAGGCAGAACAACTATTAAATAAGGCTGAGGCAATAAGTAAGGATAATTCTGAAATTTTCTGTATCCGAAAAATGATTGCTTCACTTCGTTTAATGGCTGACCCAATGAATCGCTATCAGGAGCAATTGCCATTGGTTGCCCAGGCACTTGAAAAAGCGAAAGCACTGGATGCTAATAACCCAAGACCATTAGTGTTAGAAGCTCAGGATAAGTTCTATACTCCGGAACAATTCGGAGGCAGCAAAACAGAAGCAAAGGTTTTGTTTGAGGAAGCATTGAAGAAATATGAAACATTCAAGCCAGCCTCTGATATTCACCCACAATGGGGCAAGGGACAGGTGCAATACTTCCTTAGTCAGTTGAAATAATGTGTATATGTCCCCGGGAAAGCACCCGGGGACAATTTTATATTTGCTAGCTTTTAAATTACAAAAATGTCAGATCAACAATTAAGCGGACAGGAGAGTTTGGATATTATCAGGCAGATGATTGACAAAGCCAAGAACCAGTTCAGCGAGAATGGACATTTATATTTACTATGGGGGTGGGTGATTTTTACTTGTTGTATTGGTCAGTATGTATTGATCAATTATTTTCATTCAGATAAAAACGGCCTTGTTTGGCTATTAACCTGGGTAGCCCTTGCCTATCAAACTTATTATATCAGGAAAACGGGTAAGCACAGGAAAGTGAAAACATACACAGACGAGGTTGTTGGATATGTTTGGATAGCTTTTATTGCTTCATTCTTATTATGTAGTTTCTCACTTGTTTTCATTACAAATGGCGATCTTCCATTGTATTCTAAATTAATGGGTCCTGTGTTCCTGGCTTTATATGGAGTACCTACATTTCTTTCAGGTATAATATTACGATTTTCACCATTGAAATGGGGTGGATTGGTTTGTTGGACATTGTCTTTAATTGCCTGTTTCACCCCATATCAATACCAGCTTCTTTTATTGGCATTAGCTGTAGTAATAGCTTGGATAATTCCCGGGTATCTGTTAAGAGGGTACTTTAAAAGTAAAAATCAATAAGTATGGAAGATAAAAAACTGTCGGAGCAGGAAAGTCTTGCACTGATCACAAAAATGATCCATACGGCAAAGAAT
>JBGAQE010000037.1:0-28187 GCA_044220885.1 Chitinophagaceae bacterium | reverse complement strand
ATTATATGGGAAATTTGCCCGAAAATGGCAAAAATCGGGTGGAGGCCTTAGCGGGCGCTTTCATGGTTGTACGAAAGGAAATCCTGGATAAGACAGGTGGCTTTGATGAACGATTTTTTATGTATGCCGAAGACATTGACCTTAGTTTCCGCATAAAAGAGGAAGGATTTGAAAACTACTATCTTCCAACCATTACAATTATTCATTTTAAAGGCGAGAGTACCAGGAAAAATGCAACTTATATAAAGCGATTTTATGGAGCAATGGCTCAGTTTATTCGCAAACATGCTAAAAGCGGAATTCAGCGATTTTCGGCCATTTTTCTCGAAGCAGCCGTATGGATCAGGGCTTTTTTCGCCATAATTCTTAAAAAAGGGGGGGGTTCTGGGAATTCAGAAAATGAAATAAAAGCGATATTGGTCGGAGATGTAGAATCGATAAAAGAGATCCAAAACATCATTCCGGGAGGTGAGGGATCTGAAAAGGGTATTGTATTTTGTCAGGGTCCCGGATTTTCATTTAATGATTTGATAGAGAAAATACAGGAAGAAGGCTCAAAAAAAGCTTGTTTTATACATTCTATAGAAACGGGGAGTATAATTGGCAGCCCTTCGAGTGAAAGCAGGGGTGTTGCTATTGGTATTTATAAATAGGCGAGAGAATATTTTCTAAAAGCCACTAACAATCAAAGAAATGGGCGATTTGATCATTTCCCGTAATTTTGAGATTACCCAAAACTAAACGGTAACTTGCTTCATGGCCCTGATTGACCTTTCTTTACCCGCATCGATAGCCAAGGCATTAAGATTGCCGACAAAATCACCGCGTCGTCAGCAAATCAAGGTTTTAAGGAAATTATTGAAAAAAGCCCGATTTACTGAATTTGGGCAGGAATACAGGTTTGATGATGTACTGTTGTCCCGACATCCGGGAAAGAAATTCAACAGGTTGTTCCCACATTCGACTATTCCAAGATTCACAAGCAATGGTGGCATCGTTCTTTGGAGGGGCATAGTGATGTATGCTGGCCAGGAAAGATTAAATACTATGCATTAAGCAGCGGCACCTCAGAAGCTGCCAGCAAATACCTTCCTATTACAAACGACCTGTTAAGGGGCAACAGGGTGGTGATGTTCAAGCAACTTCTCACCCTTCGAAACTATCACGATCTTCCAGTGAAAAGCATTGGTAAAGGTTGGTTGATGATAGGAGGAAGCACAGATTTACAGAAGGGTCCTGGTTATTATTCAGGCGACCTGAGTGGTATAACAGCAAAAAAAGTTCCTTTTTGGTTTACTCCATTTATAAACCAGGAAAAAAAATTGCACAAACAAAGGACTGGTCCAAGAAGATTGAAATGGTTGTTGAAGAAGCAAGGAATTGGGACATAGGATTTGTGGTGGGTGTTCCTGCATGGATTCAGTTATGTATGGAGAAAATCATTGAGAGATATGATTTGAAGACCATCCATGATATTTGGCCTAATCTGGCATTCTTTGTTCATGGAGGTGTTTCGTTTGAACCTTATAGGAAGGGATTTGAAAAATTATTAGGCAAGCCACTTATATATATTGAAACATCTGGCTTCCGAAGGATTTCTTGCATATCAGGACAGGCAAAACGAGCAGGGAATGAAGTTGGTTTTAAACGACCATATCTTTTTTGAATTCGTGCCATTCGATGATATCAATTTTGATCAGGAAGGAAACATGATAGAAAAGCCCGAGGCTTTGATGATACACGAGGTAGAGGAAGGAAAGGATTATGCTCTTCTCATAAGCACATCTGCCGGAGCGTGGCGTTATATGATTGGCGACACTGTTCGGTTTACAGATAAAGAAAGATGTGAGATTATAATAACCGGCCGAACCAAACACTTCCTGAGTCTGGTTGGGGAACACCTTAGTGTAGACAATATGAACAGGGCGGTACAGATGGTCAGCGAAGAGTTGAATGTTTCTATACCAGAGTTTACGGTTGCGGGTGTGCCTCACGGTTTGTTTTTTGGGCATCATTGGTATGTTGCTTGTGATGAAAAGGTTGATCCTGTTATTCTTACCGCTAAGATAGACTCCTGCCTGAAAGAACTTAATGACGATTATGCGGTAGAAAGAAACAGTGCTTTGAAAGAGGTTTTTCTTACAGTGCTTCCGGAATCTTCGTTTATGGAGTTCATGAGATTAAAGGGCAAAATCGGAGGTCAGCATAAATTCCCCAGGGTAATGAAAGGGAAGATGCTTGAAGAATGGCAAACATTTATTGAAAAAGGCCATATATAAGCTACAGCTTCTACTATTATTGTTTGAAAAAATACCCGCGAAGGATACAGAGGCAATAATTCGTAAATTGTTCCTTTATTACCCCCCCCAATAAAACTTTATAGATTCTAATGCTGTGGCAGGCCATCATAAGTGGATTAACATTAGGGCTTATTCTCGCGCTTTCTGTGGGCCCGGTAATATTTACTATTATAAAGCAAAGTTTAAATAATGGACACAAGGGAGGCTTCAGTTTTGTAGTGGGTGTTTGGTTAAGCGACATAGTATTAGTTATTGTTAGTAATGCCTTTTCAGAATTAGTGAGGGGATTGTTGGAATATAAAAAAGCAATAGGGGTTATAGGCAGTATATTCCTGATAGGAATGGGTGTTGTTTATATCTTCTTTAAGAAAGTGACATTGCAGGTTAATCAGGATGGCACAGAACAGCGGTTTCGCAAAAGGGATATGTTGAAGATTTTTTCTTCAGGCTTCCTGATAAACACCCTAAACCCCAACGTTTTTATTTTTTGGCTTGGCGTAGCAACGGCGTTTACGGGAAAATTCAGTTTAGCAAACAGAATAATCATTTTTTCATTCTGTATCGGCATAAACATAGTGGCCGATATATTAAAGGTAATTTTGGCCGGAAGGTTAAGGAAAAAACTAACCCTACACAGTATTGGTATAATAAATAAGGTGGCGGGCACTATTTTAATTGGCTTTGGTGTTGCACTTATATATGGAGTGCTATTTCTTTCGGATAAAATGGACTAGTATTAACAAATCCTTATCTAGATTAAACCGATGGTAGCAGTAACTTACTTTCTTTCATGAAAAAACTACTGACTGTTTATTTTTCTTTCTTTCTGTTTGTTACCGGGTTTTCACAGGCAACAGACTATATCGTTATAAAGAAGCATAACAACAGAACGCTCAAAACATATTATTCCGGCGGTTTTATTTCTGCAGAAACATATGATGGCTTTAGATTAAATGGATTTATAAAGGCTATTCAAAACGACTCCATAATCTTACAGCAACAAGACACCCGTCTTATGGCCACCGAATTTGGTACCAAGGTTGACACCTTCGCGTATACAATGGGGATCAACTACAGGTTGATAAAAAAGTTCAATTTCGGCAGTAACGAGATTTATTATAAGAAGCGTGGATTTGCAGCAGTGACCGTTCCAAGACTGATGATGATTGGAGGTATTGGTTTTATAGGTCTTGAACTGATAAACACCGCCTATAGAAAAGAGGCTCTTAATTCAGGAAACAAGCTCACCTCATTAGGGATTGCCGCAGGTGTTGCCGGTGCCGGCTGGCTTATCACATTTGTTTCAGAGAAGCGAAACAAGGTAGGCGGCAAGTATAAAGTAGTATATGTTAAGGCTACGGGGCAAGACAATCTCCCTAAATAGTATATTGCACCGAAATGCTCGGGTACAATGGCGGCAAAAGGCAATAAGCGAATGCAACAAGTTTGGCGGATAATTAAAAGGACCCTGATTTTTCTTTTTATTTTCCATCTTTTTTATATCCTTCTATTAAAATGGGTACATCCTCCCATTACTATAACTCAGTTGGTAAGTTTTGTAACGGGAGATGGTTTGAAACGCGATTATGTTTCCATGAACGAAATTTCTCCTTACGCAAAACTTGCGGTAATCTCATCCGAAGATCAATTGTTTCCCGATCACAGTGGCTTTGACTGGAAGAGTATTGAGAAGGCGAGAAGCTACAATAAGAAAAAACCCAATAGAATAAGAGGCGCTTCAACTATTAGTCAGCAGGTTGCAAAAAATGTATTTCTCTGGCAGGGAAGAAGCTATTTCCGAAAGGGCCTCGAAGTGTATTTCACTTTTATGATTGAGTTGATATGGGGCAAGAAGCGAATACTGGAACTCTATCTTAATATTAGTGAAATGGGTAAGGGTGTATATGGAATTGAGGCAGCCGCCCAAAAGTATTTTAATAAGCCCGCATTGAAACTGACAAGAAGCGAAGCCGCCATGATAGCTGCCTGTTTACCCAACCCCAAAGAGTTTACGGTTAAACCCATTTCGCGTCATGTAGCTGGTAAATATCCGTGGATCCTTATTCAAATGATAAATCTGCAGGACGATCCAGACATACAAATCCTTTTACAATAGAGGGTAAAGAATTCTATCAATTGCAGAAATAGCTCGAGATAATCGCTCTTCAGAATTACCTCGAATATCAACCCAGGGAACCTGTTGATTGATCATGATATCTTCATAAATATTATAAAGGCGATTCCTTGTATCATGGTCGGGATACTCTCTAAGCTCATCTTTTACCCAGGGCAGGTCGGTGTTGCAAAGAAGATAAAGATCATATTTTCTGGTTACGATCTGATCCAAAATCCATTGATGGCAATTATTAAAAACAAACTCACACCATACTTTCAGAACATACAGGTCGGTATCGATAAAAAGCAGTTGTGGTGATCTTGAATTTTCCTGCAATCTGATGTTTTTTGTAAATGAATCTTCCAGCGCTATTTGACCTTTTGCTATTGTAAGAAGTGTATCAAATGTATAGTCTTTCCCATTTTCCAATAAGTAATTCCTGGCATACTCGGGGCACCAGCTGGCATTATAATGATCAGACAGCTGTTGGCAGAGCGTACTCTTTCCTGTACTCTCCGGACCAATCACGACAATTTTTTTTAATGGAATTATTTGTTTTTCCATGCCGGCTTTGCTTTTACTACTTTCTTAAAGATAGGACAAGAAGGGCCATGGGCGCCGGGAAGATAGCCGGTACTAAGTAAAAACTCATTTACAATTTCACCACCAGTAAAGCGAAATGTCTTTTTGAAAAGCTTTGTCCACTCTTCTCTTGTAAGAGGATGATGGTGGTCCAGCCATTTCTTAAAGCTTCCGAATTCTTTTTGTAAGCCGAGGATTGTCTTTGCATTTTCAATTGCAGCATGAACTTTGAGGCGGTTGCGTATTACACCCGCATCGTTCAATAACCGGTCGATATCTTTTTGTGTGTAAGAGGCTACCTTTTTAATATTGAATTGATGGTAAGCCTTCCTGAAGCTTTCCTGTTTTTTCAGAATGGTTGTCCAGCTGAGACCGGCTTGATTTATCTCGAGAATCAAACGGCAAAAAAGCTCGTTATCTTCTTCTATGGGAAATCCATAATGGTTGTCGTGGTAAATCTTATGAAAGGATTGTTCTTCTGCTTTCATAGTTGCTATTGCGGAGCAGTATGTGTTTGGGTTATCCATTTAATTGAGTTTTTTTGGCTTCCTTCTTCCATTCTTCATATCCCCACCATGCAAGTAATAGAAACAGGACATACATAAGCGTGAATAACATGAGGCCTTTATAGAAGTTGAGTGGAATGGCAACAATATTAGAGAATATCCAGGCAATCCAGTTCTCGATTTTTCTTTTAGCCATCCACCACATGGCGGTTATGGCGGAAGAAGAAACCAGCGAATCAAGAAAAGGGGTATTGCTATTGGTAAATGTGCTGAGAATAAAATAGAGGACCACCCAGAAAAAAACGAAGAACCCGATACCAATCAGCAGTTCTTTTTTGTTGCACCAGCTTATTGGGAAAGCATATTGATCCCCGTCTTTTTTTTGCACCCAATTATACCAACCATATACGCTCATGAGAAAGTAATAGATATTGAGGGAGGCGTCGGCGTATAGTGGTGGGCTAACCATGAAAAAGTAGACATAGGCAGCAAGGAGAACGCCAATGATTCCTGTGGGGTAGACAAGGACATTGTTTTTGCGAGCGTACCAAACACTGGCTATCTGGGTTATGGTGCTAACCCATTCGGGCCATTTGGTTTCACGTATGTTTTGGATGAATGTGTCCCAGATTTCGGTTAGCGTCATGTTTCAAAGATAAAAGCAAAACCGTTAATATTCTTTGTATCCCGCAGATAGCGATGCAATAGCGGTTTTTGACTCTGTTTTTTGCCCGCAGATTTCGCAAATAGCGCAGAATGTAATTGGTAAAAAATGAATATCGGGATGAATTAATATTAGGAATAAAATCAGCGCCCTCTGCGCAATCTGCGAGTTTATTTCTCCCGCGGATTACGCAGAGGGTGCTGATATAGAGGTTTGTTTGGCGTGGGAATTTTGTGGGCTAGAGGCCGTTCACTTTTCTTAGAATGGAGCCAGAGATATTGTCGGTATTAAAGTTTACTAATAAGCCGAGTCTCAGGCCTGAAATTTTAAGGTAAGCAATCACCTGTTTGTGATGTACTGCTGAAAGTTCAGCGACAGATTTCACTTCTATTAGTACACGTTCTTCGACTACTAAATCCATTTTAAGGCCAACTCCCAGGTCGACGCCTTCATATATTACATTTAATGGAACCTGGCATTTTACTGATAATCCCCGGACCTCTAATTCATAGATTAATGCTCTTACATAAATGATTTCCAGCAAGCCGGGCCCAAGCTTATTGTAAACATCGAAAATGGCGCCTCTGATCAGATAAGAAATTTGATTTTCGTTCATAGTTCAAATTTCGTTCGGAGACATGGTTGTAAAATCAAGAATAGAAGAAGGGGTTGTAAGATGAAGTTGTATTCCTCGTTAAGGAGCTATTCGAAAGCCACAAAAAATTCAGCATCTTTGCAGCTCAATTTGTTTGCATATGAAAATTGCGGTGTTAGGGGCGGGTATGGTTGGCAGGGCTATTGCATTAGATCTTGCCATAAAATATGATGTCACTTCTTTTGATGTAAGTGATAACAATCTTTCTATATTAAAAAGCAGGAATAGTGCCATTGAAACAAAGAGGGCCGACTTACAGGAGTTTGTATCTTATAATGAATGGCTTTCTCCATTTGATTTGGTGGTAACAGCTGTTCCGGGTTTTATGGGATACAAGTGTCTGGAGGCGGTTATTTCTTGTGGTAAGAATGTAGCAGATATTTCGTTTTTTCCGGAAGATGCACTCCGGTTAGATGCCCTTGCCAAACAAAAAGGCGTAACTGTAATTACCGACGTTGGTGTTGCTCCAGGAATGAGCAATCTTATATTGGGTTATTTCAATACTCAAATGAAAGTCACTTCTTTTGAGTGTTATGTTGGAGGACTTCCTTTAAATCCGCAACCGCCATTTTTCTACAAAGCTCCATTCTCCCCAATTGATGTTATTGAGGAATATATTCGTCCGGCGCGATTAAAAGAAAAGGGAGAAATAGTAACAAGACCCGCACTTACCGAAAGGGAAATGATGCATTTTGATGGAGTAGGTGAGCTGGAGGCTTTTAATACGGACGGCTTGAGAAGTTTATTATTTACGTTGCCCGATATTCCGGATATGAAAGAAAAAACACTTCGCTATCCAGGACATATCGATCTGATTTTAAAACTGAAGCAAGCTGGGTTTTTTAATGAAAGACTGATTGAAATAAAGGGGCAAAAAATTTCACCTTTGGAATTCTCGTCCCGAGTATTGATTGATTCCTGGAAATTGGGAGAGGAGGAAGAAGAGCTTACAGTGATGAAGGTTATTGTAGATGGTGAAAACAACGGGAAAAAGATTCGTGTCGATTATTCTCTGCTTGACAAATATGATACAAAAAGCAAGACCTCTTCAATGAGCAGAACAACAGGATACACCTGTACTGCTGCGGTAGAATTGATTAACCAAAAGCTTTTCACGGAAAAAGGTGTTTTTCCTCCTGAATTAGTTGGAAGCAAGAAAGAGTGTTTCGATTACGTATTACAGCACCTTAATGAAAGGGGGGTTAAGTGGATCAGGAATTTGTAAGTGCCTTTTCTCTCTGAAAAAATTTCAATTCGTTTAGTACGATTCTTATTTCGTCGAATGAGTAGCCAACGCCCAATCTTTCTTTGAAAAGGGTGGAAGAGGCGGCAATGCCAATCTCTTTTATCACTTCAGCAATTTCGCTAATCCTTGATTCGGGTAATAGTTCTTTTGCTTCTATGTCTCCGGTAAGCACAAATTGTGCGAGGTGGCCATGAATGGTTCCTTGTGTTAAGCCACGAGCTTCAGCAATGGCAGCAACAGAATTACCCGCTTTGAATAGTTCAAGGGTTTCTTTTTGGCTACTACCTTTTGGCGCCCGGCCTGTTTTTTTAACCGTTACTGCTTCAAAGGCTGTTTTCGAATAAAGTATACCCAAAGCATTGTGACCATAGTCTGGGAAATCGGCGTTCTGCAGTTGGTTTAGTTTTTCCCAACAAGCGTCTTCCATCTCAATAATTAATTTCACCGCTAATTTTACTCTTGCCTTTTTTTCAAGATGACGGGCTTCATGGTGTAAAGGTTTTATAATGTCCTCATAAAGTGTTTTAAGAAACCAGTTGATACCATTTGAAAGGCGTTTTGGCAATAGTTCTTTGTCCAACACATCTCCTTCTTCTGTAATGAGGGATTTCAATTGTAGGATAAACTTATCAGCCACTTGTTTTTGTTCCAGAACTTTTTCAAATAGTTTATCTACCTCCAGGTCTACTACCGTTTTTGTTTGCAACAATCTTATTGCAGCTATCTCTTTACTGAATTCTTCAAAAGCTACAACCAGTGGTTGCCAGTCGAAAAGATTTATGACCCTAATTCTGTCGAAGCGCTTTTTTTCAACTTCTAAAAGATTTGGCAGGGTATCGAGGTCTGATTCGTTTGCTGAGAATGCAATTACCTGTGGGTCGGTTGCAATGGCGCTGAGATGTATTTTCGAAAGTAGAATGATGCCATTCAGGGAAGTGCATCTGCTTAATGCAACATATACCTGTCCGGGGGCGAATGCTTGCCCCGCATCTATTACAGCTTTCTCAAAAGTAAGTCCCTGGCTTTTGTGAATGGTTACTGCCCAGGCCAGTCGTATTGGATATTGTGTAAAGGAGCCAAGCTCTTCTTCTTCCAACCCTTCTTTTTCCTTATTATAATTATAGCGGATATTTTTCCAGGTTTCTTTTTCAAGTTTTAATGGAACCGTATCTCCATCGGGTAGTACAAGGATTTCTTCGGGCGTTATTTTTGTAACTACAGCCAATTTTCCGTTATAGTAACGACGGTCCTCTCCCGTATCGTTCTTGATGAACATTACTTGTGCACCAACCTTGAGACGCAGGGTTAATTCAGTAGGAAGAGCGTTTTCGTTGAACTCCTTTGCAATTACCCCATTGAAAGTATACAGAGGACCTTCTAATTTTTCAAGTCCTGCACTATTAAGCGCATCAGCCTTCCTGTTATGAGTGGTTAATGTTATGGTGTTCTCCGGGTGTGTTTCGGCAAGATGGGAAATATGTCTTGCATTTAAAGTGATAAGGTCATTGTCGTTTACAAGGTTGTTGCGTACCCTGTTAAGTATATCAATAAAATGCTGCTCGTTTTGCCTGTATATTTTTTTCAGTTCAATATATAGTGGTGGTGCTTCCTGAATTACTTTTGACTGAAAGAAAAAGGGACCCGAATAACAGGTTTGGAGTAACTCCCATTCTTCGCCTTGAACAACGGGGGGTAATTGGTAAAGGTCGCCAATGAATAATACCTGTACACCCCCAAACGCTTCCTGGTAATTCCTTCTTACGCTTCTAAGTATTTTATCGATAGCGTCGAGCATATCACATCGTAACATACTCACCTCATCTATTATTAGAAGTTCCAGTTCTTGTAAAACCTGTCTTTTCGAACCATTTAGCCGAACCTGTTTCATCAGGCTATTTGGGTCGGTGGCAATGGTGCTGGTGAAACCTTGTTGGGGAACCGGTAGATAAGGTCCAAAGGGTAGTTGGAAAAGAGAGTGAAGGGTTACGCCGCCAGCGTTGATAGCAGCAACACCGGTTGGGGCCGCTACAACTGCTTTTTTGGTGGTTTTTTCTTTTATGTATTTCAGGAAAGTAGTCTTACCCGTACCCGCTTTTCCGGTAAGGAACAAATGGCGGGAGGTGTGATTGATAAAATCAGCTGCCAGGGCGAAGGCGGTATTTCCGTTATCTGGTGCGAAAGACATGGGTGCAAATTAATTGAATGCTATTGGTAAACAAGGGCTGAATACATAAAAACACCCGCTGTGCTGATACAGCATGCCCAACTGATCAGCAACAGCAGGTGTATCCTGGGGAGAAGGATCAGACTTTTTCTTTTTCCTTAGCTCCCATCAAAAGAACCTCGTTCGCTTCCACTTCGGTAACGTACCGCTTTTTACCTTCTTTGTCATTGTAATCACGGTGTATCAGCTTACCCATAATAATCACACCGGTTCCTTTGTCCAGGTATTTTTCAACGAATTCAGCTGTTTTACCCCAGGCAACAAGATTGTGCCATTGGGTTTCTTTTACCTGGTCGCCAAGGGCTGTTCGGTAAGTTTCATTGGTGGCTACGCTAAAGCGAGCCCATTTTTTTCCATTTTCAGTTGTTTTTACTTCGGGGGTATCTCCCAGGTGTCCGATTAGTTGCACTTTGTTTTTTATCGAGAACATAGTGAATGATTTTTTCCGCTGCTGAGGCGGATGGTTAACAATCTTTTGCTTTGTTGAATTCTTTTCGACCAACTGTACAAAGATGTGGTTGTAAGAAAGCGGTAGTCGGTTTTTTATCGCTTACTTTCGGGTATAAGTAGTTGCTACTTGTTAGTTACACCTCAAAAAGCGGTTTGAAAATAAAAACCGTATGATAGAAGTAAATAAGAAATGCTGTTTGTCTTGCGAAAAGCCACTTAGGGGAAGAAGCGACAAGAAATTCTGTGATGATTATTGCCGCAATGGATTTAACAACCGGATGAAAAGCGCGGAG
This sequence comes from Chitinophagaceae bacterium, assembly GCA_044220885.1. Taxonomy (GTDB): domain Bacteria; phylum Bacteroidota; class Bacteroidia; order Chitinophagales; family Chitinophagaceae; genus Endoryza. The sequence goes on along the minus strand of JBGAQE010000037.1, from coordinate 17,151 downwards.
CGACCCTTTTTAAAAGGGATAAATGCGATTCTATTGAAGAATAGAAAAGTGTTGGAGTCTTTCTTCTCCCTAGAAACTAAATCTTTGAAAGTTAGCAGGGAGCAGTTGATACAAAAAGGCTTTCGATTTGATTTTATTACATGCTGGTATACTAATAGAAAGGGGAGCACCTACTATTATTGCTATGAATATGGTTATCTTCCTTTGGAAGGTGACCAATATCTGATTGTAAAACGAAAGGGATTGGTTATTTAATAGCCCTTACATTCATTTCGCGTTCTGTAACGGAGTTGTGCGTTGTTCCGGAAATCAACCCACGGCAAGCTTTGCTTCCACAACGGCATACAAAGGATTCCATGTGTTCATCGAGGAATACGGCATAGTCGAGAGTTAGTTCTTCACCCTTTGGAATATCCCTAAGGGCTATAACATTCAATCCATCACAAACGGTATTGGCGGCACAGCTATGGTTTTGTGGTGCCCAGCCGGATGGATCTTCATCCCACAAAAGGAATACTTCATTACTTACGGGGTAAGCATATCTTCGGAATATCTCTTTTTGATCTTCGTTCCAGTTTTGTTCTACAAAGCGACGGGTAGCCAGACGTTGCGAACGACCTTCGCCTTCAAACACCACTTCGCCAGCGGAAATATTTTGAGTAGCGTAGATGCCATAACCGGCGATGGAATTACCGCGAACCTTGAATTTTTTCTGTTTTCTGGCGTGGCGGGCAATGCCTTCACGAATCATATGTTGTAAGAAGCCGGCCTGACCAATACCATCGAATTTCAGGATGAAATCGGCAGAGCCTTCGTAGCCATCCTTATAGAATACAGAACAGGTGAAGTTGATTTCAAGGAAGAAGAGTTTTCCTTTTTCATTTACACGGAAGTCGAGACGGGCATAACCAACGCCGCCAAATCCACGGAAAATTCTTTCGGCCGCTTTCCTTAGTTTGTTCTCGAGTTTTTTATCCTTGCAGGGAACATTACAATCGGGGTGTAATTCAGATGTTTTCAATGCATAGGTTTTGAATTCTCTTCCTTCGGGGAAAAGGTATTCAACGGGTTTGAAAACAGTGCAGGTATTTGCGGCATCACCATTGGCGGCCACCAATACGGTGAATTCGCGGCCAGCAATATATTCTTCGACCAGTAAAGGCCCGAATTCTTCTAATATTTCATTTACTTTCTGGAGAAGTTCTTCCTTATTATGTACAAGAGAATGTTCGTCTACACCAAGACTGTCGCCAGCCTTTGCAGGTTTTACAAAAAGAGGGAAGGAAAGGTGTTTTACCGCAAGGGCAACATCTTCAACCGATTCAATCAATACAAACTGGGGAGTAGGTACGCCTTCGCAATAGGCAACATATTTCATCAGCTCCTTTGTAGGATCGTATAGTTTGGAAGAGGGTCCGGTATGCGGAAGATTCAGCAGTTCGAAGCTGTGTATTACATCAATGGATGGAACTTCCCATTCGAGATATCCTTCACAGAGATTTACAAAGATGTCGTATCCCTTTTTGCCAAGTTCTTTAAGTTGACGATAAGTAGTTAGCTTATTCAGGAATACAGTATCCACCGTATCGTTAGGGAGCAGGGGTGCAAGGTCCCTTGGAGGATCGTAATTCTTGTAATCCACTCCTGTAGTGGAATAATCGGGTTGTAGTACACAAACTTTCATACGTGACTGCGTAATGAATGATGGGTTAATAACGAATCATTCAAAAGTATAAGAATAATTGTATTAAAAAAATTAATCAAACCTTTTTGTAAGTCCTTCCTGTATGATCTCTGCTACCAGCTGGGTAAAGGTTTTGCCCGACACCCTTAATATTGCACCTATCGATGTATAGTCTTCGTCTTCGCTTAATCCGCACTGAGCATTTACTTCCAATACGGATAGTTTGCCTGTTTCGGTATCCTTTCTAATATCCAATCGGCCATATCCTTTACCACCCACGGCGCAATATGCTTTAAGACTTATTGCTTTCAGTTCAGATGAAAGGGGTTCAGGAACAGGGATATAGTTATAGAAGTTCTCGTTATTAGGCATTGGGGTTTCATCTTCATATATCTCCCAAAGTCTGTCGAACGAGAGGAATTTTTCGGTATCTGGTAATGAAGGATGGAATACTCTTTCAACGGGTTCGTAAATGATACAGCTCTCTGGATAATCTGAATTACCTACTATTAAAGTGGTGTATTCGGGACCGTTGATGAATTTTTCTGCCAGTAAGCCTCCGGTGGTGAGTTGCCATCCTCTGTAGCCCTGGTTCAGTTCGGCGATTCTTTCCAGAAGCTGTGATTCGGTATGAACAACATTCTTAACCGATACGCCCATGCTTCCACCAGATATAGCGGGTTTAATGATAAGCGGGGGTACAATTTTTTTACAAAGAGCTGCTGTTTCTTCATCGCTTCCGTTTATCACTGCCCAATCGGGCGTTGGAACACCAGCATCATCAAATGCCACTTTCATTGGGATCTTGGAAGTGGTTATATCATAGAAATGGGCATCTGAACCGGTATATCGAATCTGTTGTTTTTCTAATTCATGGATTACGGATACGCCGGGAGTACCATTTATTTCATCTCCATCACAAAGGTTTATTACCAGGGGTTGTTTGCCATTGCTGGTAGCTTTGATGTGCCCGATAGTATTACTGATACTTTTCATTGACACGGGTTGCCATTCCCATTCCAGATTCAATTGAGAGAATACGGCAGTATATTCCTTGAGGCTTTGTGAAAAGTCGTAATAGTATTCAAGATTAGGGTCGTTGGTTTCCAGCTGGGGTACCAGTACCCAAAACTTATATGACTGAAGGGGATCGGAAGGAGGCGGATTCATGCAATCAGGCTATTTCGGGTTTTGCTTTCCGGTGAAGCTTTTGTTGTATAAAATTTGTTAACCGGTATTGAAGTAATGTTTCTGTAGAAAGAAAGGATGCCCCTTGAATGATCTGCAAACAGTTAGGGGTACCACATTGACAAAGGAAGGGTTGATTCATTTCCCATTCGGTAGAAGGATAGAAAAAGGTCATTTCGGTACCTGGTTCTATTGGCTGTAAACATACCAGTGTCATAGCATCGGTATCGAAAAATACATTAGGGTCGCAACTATGATTTATATATTGGAGGAACTCTGGTTGCAATGTAATATGAGTGGTTTCTCCTGTTTGTACGGTTAAGTAGGTAGGCGTGTCCGATATACTTCCTGCAAAAAAAGAACAGATGGTTTCCCCTGGTGAAAATGATTGGGTAGCACTTAACTGTTGCTGACCCGTTCCAGTGTTTTTTAACACTTCGGCAAAGGGTGCCTTGAATACAAGTTCTTTGTTGTTGTTTGAGTTTGTAAAGGACATCTGGTAGAATATTAATGGGTAATTAACTTAAAGATAACTATATAATGTTTCCAATTACATATAGCCAAATCTTTTTTATCAACCTTATTGACATTATATGTGAATAGCGATAGCAATTGTTAATGGAATAGAATTTTCATTAACCAATGTCATGGTAATTTTTATAAGGAAGCATTCAATAAATAAGGATAACAACTATTAGTATTATTGAAGAATCAAGAGTAAACCAAACCGTTATTATTGGTTATAATGAAGAGGTATAACCCTAATGTTTATAAGATGAACTGTAATATACGGGTACGATTTATATAGAACATATCAATGAAACAGATTGTTATTAGTAAACATTGAATGCTAAAATTCTTTCTTATCTGCTTTATTATAAAGCAGATAGGTATAAATAGCTTAAAAAACGTAAAAGTATTGAAGTGCTAAAGGGCCAGATATGATATAACAATAAACCATCTTATCCGGGAAGGAAGGGTCTTATAGAAGAGCTTCTTATTTGGAGTTCCGGGCTTAATACCCTCTTTTCAAATTCAACAACAGGGCGCTTACTTTCTATTAATTGCAATAGTAATTCGGTAGCAGCCCTGCCCATTTCTTCGGCTGGTTGACGAATAAGGCTAAGGGGAGGGTCTACCAACTCTGCGATATCTGTATTGGAAAATCCTACCAGTGCCATATCATCAGGAATCTTCATTCCCCTTCTTTTGAGTGTTTTCAGGCAACCCATGGTAAGTTTATCGCTGGTGGTGAATATGGCATCGGGACGTTCTTTCTGTATCAAAAGTTTATTGACAGCTTCTTCAACTTCTGAAAACACCATTCCCCCATAGAAGCAATGTTTAGTATAACCGTTCCCCGGATGTAAATTATATGCGTTAAGCGCTTCCTGATATCCGGCCAATCTTTCGGCAGTAATTGAAAGATATTCAGACCCGGCAATGGCAGCAATCTTCTTATAGCCACTTTGTATAAGGTGTTCGGTCATTTCATATGCCCCCTTATAATTGTCAACGATAACCTTATGGGTATTTATTTCATCGGTTATCCTATCAAATAATACAATCGGCAGTCCCTTTGCATGAAGCGACTTTAAATGACTCAGGTCGTTTGTTTCAGTAGATAAAGAAATTAGAAGTCCGTCTACCGAGCGCGAAGCAAGGTATTGCAAGTCGATCACCTCACGGTCGTATGATTCCCTGCTTTGGGAAATGATAACGTTATAACCCCGGTCATAAGCTATCGACTCCACACCATTAATGATTTGGGAAAAGAAGTTATTGGCGATTTCGCAAACAACAACACCAATAGAGCGACTTCTTTTTTCTTTTAGGCTTTGAGCAATGGGATTGGGACGGTAACCGAGTCTTTCGGCGCATTCCAACACCAGCAACTTTGTTTCCGGGCTTATTTCATAGCTATCGCGTAAGGCTCTTGATACCGTTGAGGTGGAAATACCCAGGGCTTTCGCAATATCTTTTATAGTAACAGCTTCGAATTTCATTTAATAACAGATGACCATTAAAGATAAAGAATAATCATTGTCATGATTGGTTGCTATTGGTATATACGTTGAAATGATTGATTTGGTGGATAGTATCAATTAATTCAAATCAATTCAACTTGCAGGTTTCGGGAACATTGTCGGGAACGATTGCGTAAATAATCCCTGCCGTAAGGCCATAACAAGCGGGTTATTAGTCTTAGTTTTCATTTGAATTAAAGAATCAGTAGCCGAAAAGGGTGCTAATTCTTATCAAACGATCAAAATAAGCTATATGAAGAAAACCTTGCTCCTTATTGCAAGCGTCCTCTGCTTAATGTCTGTTGCATTCACTCAAACAAGGCAAATCAAAGGACAAATTTTAGATGAAGGCGGCCAGCCACTCCCTCTCGCGAGCATTCTGGTTAGTGGTACCAAAAACGGTACACAATCAGATAAAGACGGATCCTTTACTATTTCTGTTCCCGGCACGGGAGATGTTACTCTTGTAATATCTTTTACGGGTTACAAAAAGCAGAACGTAAAGACAAACGGAACAGCTCCACTTAAGATCACCATGCAAAAAGAAGCCAGTAATCTGGAAGATGTTGTTGTGGTTGGTTATAGTTCTGTAAGAAGAAGAGACCTCACAGGATCTGTTTCCTCAGTAAGCGCAAAACAACTTAAAGACGTTCCTTTATCATCTGCAGCCGAAGCATTGCAGGGAAGACTTGCGGGTGTTCAGGCTATTTCTACAGAAGGGGCTCCAGGTGCCGAAATAGTTATCAGGGTTAGAGGTGGCGGATCCATTACACAGGATAATTCCCCATTGTATATAGTTGATGGAGTGCAAGTGGAAAACGCTCTCTCTGTTATTTCTCCTCAAGACATAGCCTCAATCGACGTACTTAAAGATGCATCCACAACGGCTATTTATGGAGCAAGGGCTGCCAATGGAGTTGTTATTCTAACTACCAAGGCCGGTAAGGCCGGAAAAACCCAGGTAAGTTATAATGGGTCATTCGGATGGCGCCAATTACCAAAAACAATGGATGTTTTAAGTCCTTACGACTTTGTGTTGTGGCAATACGAACGCAGCCGTGGCGTAATAGCCGACAGCACCAGTTTTGCCCAGACATATGGCACCACCTGGGATACATTGAATAATTATAAGAATATAGCACCCATCAACTGGCAAGATGAGGTATTTGGAAGAAGAGCTAAATACAGTAACCATAACGTTTCTGTAAATGGTGGAAACCAGGCTACCACTTTTAATCTTAGTCTTACTGCCAATAAAGAAGAGGGGTTGCAACTGGAATCGGGTTTCGAACGGAAGATTGCCAATTTTAAATTAGATCATAAAGTATCTGATAAATTCAAGATCGGAATGACGGCCAGGTATCTTGATCAGAATATACAAGGGGCCGGAACCACTAATAGTGGTACAAGAGCAACCAATCGCCTTCGTCATACCATTAATTACAGGCCCTTTGAGTTACCTACACCTGCCGGTGGTATTGATGATTTTGACGAAGCATATTTTCTTGCTTCCAGCGGAGCCATCAACCCCATTCTTCTTACAAAGGCAGAATATCGCAAGCAATATACAAGAGCAACTTATTTGAGTGCTTATGTAAACTATAATATCCTGAAGAATTTGGTTTTTCGTTCTACTGTGGGATATGATAATACAACGATTAGACAAAACCTGTTTTTCAGTAAGATTACATCAACAGCCAGAAACTTCGCTTCTTTACCAGTAGCTTCTATTGCTGATCAGGTTAACAGTTCAATCACTAATTCCAATACACTTCAATATACGCTGAGCAATTTCAGGAATCATCATGATTTCAGCATATTGGCAGGACAGGAAGTGGTGGATGTAAGATCATCAAGCACATTCTTTGAAACAAGATTTTTCCCGGCAGATATATCTGCTGATAAGGCATTGGCAAATATGGGACTTGGTTCTGCGCCTACTGGTTCTGCGCAACCACTACCCTCTTCATTTGTGAATCCGCCAAGCCGCATCTTCTCCTTTTTTGGAAGAATGACCTATGCTTATGATGATAAGTATCTGGCTACTTTCAATCTTCGTTCAGATCGTTCATCGAAATTCAGTTCTGATAATGGAAGTCTGGTTTTCCCTTCCGGATCAGTTGCATGGCGCTTCAGTAAGGAAAAGTTCATGGATAAGATCACCTGGCTTTCGGATGGTAAAATCCGTTATGGCTTTGGATCGGTTGGTAATAACAGGATTGACAACCTGCTATATCTTCAATTATATGGGGTAACTGGTCAATATGCTTTCAACCATTCTATTCTTCCTGGTTTTGCTCCAACAGCATTGGCAAATCCAAATCTGAGATGGGAGAAAAACACGACAAGTAACTTTGGTTTGGACCTTTCCTTCTTTAATAATCGTTTACAATTAACGATGGATGTATATAAGAATACGGCGAAGGACTTATTGCTGGCGGTTCAGATTCCTCCAACAACAGGATATACAACCCAATTACAGAATATAGGATCTACATCTAACAGAGGTGTTGAGTTTCAATTGAACATGGTTCCGATCCAAAGAAAGGATTTCACATGGAATTCAAACTTCAATATCTCCTTTAACAAGAACAGGGTGGAAAGTCTTGGTGGAGTAGCTTCTATTACACGTAACTCGGGATGGCAGGGAAGTGATGGTGTTGATGATTATATAGTAAAGGTTGGAGAACCAGCCGGATTGATGTATGGATTTGTAACCGATGGTTTTTATGGTGTTGATGAATTTGATTTTAATCCAACAACAGCTGTCTATACAATAAAGGCCGGGATACCAGTAAATGGTGTTTATGGAGTGCCACAACCGGGAATGCTGAAATGGAAAGACCTGAATGGCGATGGAGTTATTACCGCAGATGGAGATCGTATGGTAATTGGAAACGCAAACCCTGATTTTACAGGTGGTTGGAATAACCAGTTCAACTATAAGAACTTCGATCTTAGTGTATTTGTGAATTTTGTAGTGGGTAATGACGTATATAATGCCAACAAACTGGAGTGGACCGATGGTGCATTTAGCAACCTGAACATGTTGAATTCAATGAGTACCCGGTTCACCAATATCAATTCAGCCGGACAACGTGTTACTGATCCAACAGAGCTGACCAAATTAAACGCAAATGCAACGATATGGTCTCCTGTTCGTGTTCAACGTTGGTGGTTGCATTCATGGGCTGTTGAAGATGGTTCTTATCTGAGGGTAAACAACCTTACGCTTGGATATACTCTTCCTAAGTCAGTACTCGACAAAGCAAAAATTTCCACTTTGCGTTTATATGCTACCGTAAACAATCTGGCAACACTCACCAGTTATTCGGGATATGATCCGGATGTAACAGCGCGTCGTACAGACCCGTTAACACCTGGTGTTGACTTTGCTGCTTATCCACGCAGCCGTACCTGGGTATTTGGTGTAAATGTTACTTTCTAAAAAATTACAAAACGATTGAACTATGCAAAAGCGATCTTATTTACAAATAGCGGGTTTTGTACTAATAGTACTACTGCTTTCAACCGTTGGTTGTAAAAAATATACAGAAGTGGAACCTGTATCTCAGTACAGTGTTGCCCAGGCCTTTTCCGACGTTTCAAATGCCACCACTGCCTTGATTGGGGTTTATGATGAACTTCAAGGGGATAATGGATACGGCATCAGGATCAGCATGTATTATCCTTATGATTCAGATGAAGGTATTGTGAGTGGTAATATAGATAATGGACGACGTGGAGTTGGACGTTATCAGTTATTACTTACCAATGCAGAAATTTCAAACCCATTCCGTCAGTTATATCGTGGTTTGGAAAAGGCGAATTTGTGTATTGAGCAGATTCCAATTATGAAGCAGTATGATAATGGTACTGACGCGGAAAAAAAGGAATTGCGCAGATTACATGGAGAAGCTCTTACGCTTCGTGCTCAATATCTTTTTGAATTGATACGCAACTGGGGTGATGTTCCTGCACCAATGGTACCAGCATATAAGCAGGCCAATCTGTTTATTGGTAAGAATGACCGCGATTCCACTTATGATAAGATATTGGCAGATTTAGCTATTGCAAAAGATCTTCTTCCCTGGCGCACAGAAGTTGCCAGAAATGAAAGAATAACAAAAGGTGCTGCAAAAGCACTGAGAGCTCGTATTGCCTTGTTTCGTGGGGGATATAGTTTAAGAAGTGGTGGGCAAATGGAGCGCAGAGCAGATTATCTGGCTTATTATCAAATTGCAAAACAAGAGTGTGAAGAGTTAATGGCGAATCGCGCGCAGCATACATTGAATCCAAACTATGAAGATATCTGGAGAAAGGTAACATCATTTGTTTACGATCCACAAGGTGAAATATTGTTTGAAGTGGGAGCCGGAGGTGGAAATGGTAATAGTGATAGCCGTATGGGAAATTATGATGGGCCTAATTTAAGCAACGCTTCCCGCTATGGGGCTGGTGGCGGTGGTATAGTAATGCTCCCGAATTATTTCTATGCATTTGATTCTGTTGATACCCGACGTGATGTTACTGTTACTCACTATGCTGTTAGTTCAGCAAGTAATATTAAGAGCCAACGCAGACTTGGTGAATTGAATACTGGAAAATATCGTCGTGACTGGAGGGTTCCTCTTCTTCCAGGAACTGTATTAAACGTAGGATATAACTGGGCGATGATTCGTTTTTCAGATGTGTTGTTGATGTATGCAGAAGCGGTGAATGAAATAAACGGTAGTCCAACCCCAGAAGCAAAAGCTGCATTTGAAGAAGTTAGGAAAAGAGCTTACAGGGGTAATATTGGTGCGATTGGGGTAACACCTTCCAGCAAGGACAGCTTTTTCACCGCTGTTGCAAATGAAAGATATCTTGAATTCGGACATGAGGGTATCCGTAAGTACGACCTTTTGCGTTGGAATCTTCTTTCAACAAAACTGGCGGAGACAAGAGCAAAGATTCAGCAGATACGTGACAGGACAGGAGTTTATGCAAATGTTCCCCAGTTCATTTATATGAGAAACGTTGGGGAAGAAATTCAATACTATGCCGGTGTAGGGGCACCAACCACTGCGCAACCATTCTGGAGGCCTACACAGGTGCCGTCGCCAACTACGGGATGGACAAGAATAGATTGGGCGAATCATTTAACTGTTACAAACGCGATTGATAATAAACCATTATGGCAGGGATTAGCATCTTTCTTTGTTCCCGGAAAGAGCGAATTGTTTCCTTATGATCAGGCAACTCTCGCTGCTTATCAGGGCAAGCTGCAGCAGAATCCCGGATATTGATTTTCTGTCGAGGGCATAAACAGGCTTCCCTTTCGGGGGAAGCCTTACTTTACTATGAAAAGGAAATTTTTCTACTATAGCCTTTTTGGTTTACTGACTTTGGCCTTTTATGGTTGCAAAGCCCAAAAGCAAACGGTAAATGCCAGCCCCAATGAATCAAGTCCACAAAAATCATTAGCATTTCCGGGGGCAGAAGGTTTTGGGAAATACACAACCGGTGGACGAGGGGGCAAAGTATTCATAGTTACCAATCTTAATAATGATGGTCCGGGTAGTTTCAGAGAAGCAGCAGAATCGAAGCAAACAAGAACGATAGTTTTTGCAGTATCTGGTACTATTCATCTGGATAAATCAATTTCTATACAATCAAATGCCACTATTGCAGGTCAATCAGCACCCGGTGATGGTATCTGTATAGCGGATAAATCAGTTTCGCTTGGAGGCGATAATATTATTGTTCGTTATATGCGTTTCAGGTTGGGAGATAAATGGCAGCGTCAGGCAGGCAAGACAGACGGTAGTGGCGGGGAAGACGCTTTTGGTGGAACCCGGAAAAAGAATATTATCATTGATCATTGCAGTTTCAGTTGGAGTAATGATGAAGCCATATCGGTTTATGCTGGAGACAGTACAACATTACAATGGAATATCATTTCTGAGCCATTGAACTACTCATATCACTTTGAAACCGGCGATGCCGATTTTGAGCAACATGGATATGGAGGAATATGGGGTGGCCGTCATTTAAGTGCCCATCATAATCTATTTGCCCATTGCAATAACCGAAACCCAAGATTTGATGGTATCCGCAATTGCCCGGAAGAATTAGTTGATTACAGGAATAATGTTATTTATAACTGGGGCGGTAACTCTATTTATGCAGGCGAAGGCGGCAATTATAACCTGGTTGATAATTATTACAAGTATGGTCCCAATACCAATAAGGATGTGCGTTTCCGGATTGTAAACCCCGGGAAAAGGGAAGCGCCTTTCATACCTTTTGGAAAGTTCTATGTTTCGGGCAACTATGTTGATGGCGCACCAGATATTACAAGAAATAACTGGGGTGGTATTGTAATGGGGAATAAAGGAACGGAACAAGACAAAAGAGAATCCATAATTGATAAGCCACATGTGGCAGAAACTATTCCCACTCAATCTTCAATTCAAGCTTATGAGGAAGTGCTTAAAGGAAGTGGTGCCAGTTACAAAAGAGATACGCTTGATGCACGGATTATAAATGATGTAAGAACAAGGGGAGGGCGATTTATAGATGTTCAAGGTGGCTTTCCTCATGGAACAGCGCTGGAACAAACATTGAACGCCTGGCCATTTCTTGAATCAACAAAAGCACTATTGGATACTGATAATGATGGAATGCCAGATACCTGGGAAAAAGCAAAGGGACTGAATTCGGAAAATGCAGCAGATGCCATTACATTCACATTAGATAAATGGTACACCAATCTGGAAGTATATCTGAATGAAATTCTGAAATTAAAGTAAGTGGTAAGGGAACAGAGAGGATTAATACCAACCTAAAATTTGTAACATGAAGCCAATCCGCTTTAGCATATTATTATTTTTAGTTCCCCTGCTATCGTTTTTGTTGTCTCCTCCCCGACCAATAAAAATATTTCTAGCCGGCGACTCAACAATGAGTATTAAGGAAACAAAAGCATATCCCGAAACAGGATGGGGAATGCCCTTTGTTCAATTCTGGGACTCTTCGGTTTCAATAGTAAACAAAGCAAAAAATGGAAGAAGTACAAAGACGTTTATAAGTGAAGGGCTCTGGCAATCTATTTTGAACGAAGCGAAAGAGGGAGATTATGTCTTTATTCAATTTGGCCATAACGATGAATCGAAAGATAAGGCTGAGCGATATTCATCACCCGAGCAATTCAAAGAAAACCTTGTTCGGTTTATAAAAGAGTCAAGGGATAAAAAGATGGTTCCGGTTTTGTTGAGCCCGGTAACACGAAGGCGTTTTGATTCCACAGGACATATCATTGAAACACATGTTCCCTATTCATCATTGGTAGAAGAGGTAGCAAAATCTCAAAACGCAAACTTTATAGATTTAGATAAATTAAGCAGGGACTTATTGCAACAATTTGGAAAAGAGAATTCAAAATGGTTGTTCCTGCAGTTAAATCCGGGAGAACATCCGAACTATCCTGAAGGAAGAAATGATAATACCCATTTTAATGAATTAGGGGCAAGATTGGTGGCGCAGCTTGTGCTGAAAGAAATACGGAGCAGTATACCAGAGTTGGCTACCAGAATCATAATTCCGCCCATAAAAAAATAAGTCAGTGAAATTGGCATTGACGATACTGATAACAATTACCAACCTGTTTACTTTTTCACAAAGTAAAACAGGTGTATCGCCTGTTTGGCAATCGGACAAAGGAAATGGCACCTATCAGAACCCTGTATTATATGCTGATTATAGTGATCCGGATGCTATTAGAGTTGGAGATGACTATTATCTGATTGCATCGAGTTTTAATAAGGTGCCGGGAATTCCAATTCTTCATTCTAAAGACCTGGTAAACTGGAGACTGATCGGTTATGCTCTTAATAAACTGGTGCCTTATAATCAATTTAAAACAGTACAGCATGGAAACGGGGTATGGGCGCCAGCAATACGTTTTCACAACAATGAATTCTATATCTATTACCCGGATCCCGATTTTGGTATCTATCTGGTAAAATCAAAATCAATAAACGGCCCCTGGTCGGAACCATTGCTTGTTCAGGAAGGAAAGGGATTGATTGACCCTTGTCCTTTTTGGGATGATAACGGTAAAGCCTATCTCGTTCATGCATATGCTGGAAGCAGGGCGGGTATTAAAAGCATTTTGGTTATAAAAGAGATGAATGCTGCCGGTGATCAAATAGCCGGCAATGGACAGATTGTATATGATGGACACCATGATGATCCAACTATAGAAGGGCCAAAGATGTATAAACGGAACGGGTACTATTATTTATTTGCCCCCGCTGGTGGAGTAAGTACCGGTTGGCAAACGGTATTGAGAAGCAAGACTGTTTTTGGTCCTTATGAAAGAAGGGTTGTGATGGATCAGGGTAATAGCTCGGTTAATGGTCCTCATCAGGGAGCCTGGGTTACCACTCCTAAAGGGGAGAATTGGTTTCTGCACTTTCAGGATAAGGGAGCTTATGGAAGAATTGTACATCTTCAACCGATGGTTTGGGAAAATGATTGGCCTGTAATAGGAAGTTATAAGGGGGATGCAATAAAAGGCGAACCAGTAGATAGATATAAGAAGCCAGCGGTTATTTCAAAAACCGAAAAAGCCGGATTACCAGATTCAGATGAGTTTAATTCCAGATCAATAGGTTTACAATGGCAATGGCAGGCAAACCCTGAGCCCTGGTGGCAGTTTATGACAGGAACCGCGTTAAGGTTGTATGCTAATCCTGTATCCGACTCTGCTAATAATAAATGGTTGCTACCATCCCTGCTTTTACAAAAGATTCCGGCTCCTGAATTTCAGGTAATAACAAAAATGCAATTTCACTTATCAAAAGAAGGAGAGCAAGCAGGGTTGATTTTATTTGGAACAGATTACTTTCATATTTCAGCAGAAAAAAGAAGCAATGGATTATATATCTCCTTCAATTCCTGTATAAATGCAATAAATGGGAACAAGGAGCAATCTCTTGAGCTGCTAAAAGCCGAACAGGAAACTATCTATTTCAAAATGGTAATGACAGAAGGTGCTAAATGCCGGTTTGGATATAGTATTGACGGAAGTAATTATAAAATGGTTGAGGGATTTTTTCAAGCTAAGCCGGGTAAATGGGTGGGAGCTTCAATAGGATTGTTCTGTAATTCAGTAAAGAAAACAAATGATGCTGGTTATGTGGATATAGATTGGTTTAGATTTGAACCCATTGCAGGTTAGGGCATAAAAATGACTCAATGATGAAAAAACTTATAATAGCTATTATCTTCTTTTTTACTTCAACAGGAGTAATTGAAGCCCAATCAAAAAATGAAAAGGCTTTGGAATCGGCCATTGAGCAATTGCGCAAAGCGATGGTTGATGCAGATAGCAGTAGTTTAAGCAAGATAACATCTGATAAATTGAGTTATGGACATAGCAGCGGTGCGGTAGAAGATAAAGCGGCTTTTATTGGAAAAATAGTAAGTGGTAGATCAGATTTTGAAACCATCCAGTTATCTGGAACTACAATGACATTTAGTGGTAAAACCGCTATTGTAAGGCAGCATCTTGATGCGGTTACAAAGGATAGTGGGAAGTCTGGAGAAGTTCATCTGGAGTTATTATTGGTATGGAAGAAGGAAAAAGGCCAATGGAAATTATTAGCCAGGCAGGCGGTAAAACGACCTGCGTAAAATATATGCAAGTTGGCAACGATTGCGTAAATAAAGACTGGTAATTGTTTTATTATGAAGGCCATTGGGGCTAATCTTGTAACAGATCGAAAGGTCTGGTAACGATTGAAAGAACTATATGAAAAAGGCAATACTCATTTATTGTATTCAAAGCATGCTGTTCTTCACAGCTATTGCCCAATTCCCTGCCAGTTTACCTGGTATAAAAGCTCCTGTATTCAGAAAAGACACAACGAATATCTTATTATATGGTGCCATTGGTGATGGTGCTAACTTAAATACTAGCAATATTCAAACAGCCATTTACACTGTATCTAAAAAAGGAGGTGGTGTTGTATTGGTTCCTCCTGGATTATGGCTTACTGGTCCCATTGTGATGAAGGATAATGTGAACTTGCATTTAAGTGCTGGAGCAGTTCTGTTGTTCACAAAAGACTATTCTCAATTCCCTTTGGTTAAGACTAATTGGGAAGGTGTAGAGCAAATGCGTAACCAATCGCCGATATCTGCAACGGGCGCCAAAAATATTGCCATTACTGGAAAAGGGATAATTGACGGGAATGGTGATGCCTGGCGAATGGTAAAAAAAGATAAGCTGAGCGAAAGCCAATGGAAAAATCTTCTAGCATCTGGCGGACTGCTTAGTGATGATAAGAAAACTTGGTATCCCAATGCGTCCTCTTTATATGGATCGAAATTCAAGAATACCGGTTATATAGATCCTTCGAAATCACCCGCTTTTTACGATAGTGTAAAAGTGTTTCTTCGCCCCAACCTATTAGTATTTACAAGTTGTAAGAATATTTTGCTGGAAGGGGTCATTTTTCAGAATTCTCCAGCCTGGTGTCTGCATCCCTTATTATGTGAAAACCTAACAGTGAGAAATGTAACTGTAAAAAATCCCTGGTATGCGCAGAATGGAGATGGCATAGATGTAGAAAGCTGTAAAGATGTATTGATTGAGAATAGTGTGTTTGATGTTGGAGACGATGCCTTATGTATGAAAAGCGGTCGTGATGAAGAAGGCCGTAAAAGAGGTAAACCCACTGAAAATGTTATCATCCGCGGTTGTACAGTATATGCTGCACATGGAGGATTTGTAATAGGAAGTGAAATGAGCGGTGGCGCCAGGAATATTTATGTAAGCAATTGTTCATTCATTGGAACAGATATTGGACTTCGTTTCAAGACTACCCGGGGAAGAGGTGGTGTGGTTGAAAATATTTTCATCAACAATATCTTCATGAAAGACATTGTTGGTGAAGCTATCTTGTTCGATATGTATTATATGGCGAAAGATCCTGTTCCTTTGGCAGGAGAAGTAAGAGAATTACCGAAAGTAGAATTTCTTCCTGTAAACGAAACCACGCCTGTATTCAGGAACTTCAAGATCAGCAATATATACTGCAATGGTGCTGCGAAAGCGGTTTTTGTTAGAGGGATACCTGAAATGCCTGTAAAGAACATACTGTTTGAGAATATGGTGCTGCAAGCAGATAGGGGTATCGATATTCAGGAAGCGAGAGAGTTACAATTTATGAATGTTACCATTGTTGCAGAGAATAGTAAACCCCTTGTAGATATCATTAATAGTGAAGCAATAGTATTTGAAAAACTGCAATATGGGGAGAAAGCTGATTTACTGTTCAGGGTAAGTGGCGATAGAAGCAACGGTATTCAAGTGAACAAGACCAATACATCAAAAGCAAAGCAACCGGTTCAATGTGAATTGGGTGCCAGTGAAAAAAATATTCGCATTCAATGAGGCGATTACTAACCATAGTATTCCTGTTCCTGATTTTTGGTGCATCTGCACAGCAAAAAAAATGGAGTGCTGAAATAGCCAAAACGGTTATGCAGCAATGGAAGGATTCTTTTTCACTGGAAGGAAAACCAGCGAAATGGACTTACGATATGGGTGTAATACTTAAGGGTTTTGAAAACTGCTGGTTGAATAGTGGCGACCCCATCTATTATAATTATATACAGCAGCAGATTGATTTTTTTGTAAAGGATGACGGATCCATCAACACTTACAAACCAGACGAGTTCAATATAGACCATATTAACAATGGCAAATCGATATTGACACTGTATAGGGTAACTCAAAAAGAGAAATACCTGAAAGCGGCCCGTTTGTTAATGGATCAACTTCATAAACATCCGCGTACTAAAGAAGGAAGTTTTTGGCATAAGAAGATATATCCAGGTCAGGTATGGTTGGATGGTTTATATATGGGCCAACCTTTCTATGCTGAATATGCTTTACTCTCAGGAGAAGAAAGCAGTTTATATGATATCGCCCGTCAGTTTGTACTGATAGAAAAACATGCCAGGGATATAAAAACAGGGTTGCTTTATCATGCGTGGGATGAAACAAAAGAGCAGGCTTGGGCAAACAATCAAACAGGGTGTTCCCCTTTGTTCTGGGCTAGAGCCATGGGTTGGTACGCCAATGCATTGGTTGATGTGTTAGATTATTTTCCTCAGTACCATCCCGGAAGAAAAGAGTTAATTGGAATCCTAAACCGTTTAGTAGATGCGATAGCTAAAGAACAGGATGCCACTACG
>JBGAQE010000246.1:0-3249 GCA_044220885.1 Chitinophagaceae bacterium | reverse complement strand
TTACTCAATGGAATAATTGAACTCCAGGAAGCGGCATCATATACGTCCTGATCCAAAGGCAGACCATTACGAAGACAATCTATCAATCTCCAGTCCATGATGAAGTCCATTCCTCCATGTCCACCCACTTCCTTAGCTATTTCTCCGATATGCGTTACAATGGCCGGTGAATATTTAGCATAGAGCGCTTTCAGTTCTTCTGCTTTTACCTCCTGATGTCCGAAGGCGATACGTTCGGGGCCAGGCCATTTTTGAGCCATAGCTTTTGTACCACTCAGCTGATGAATTCTTGAGTAAGGCCTTGGTGTAGATACATCATGCTGAATGAGGATTGATTTACCTTTTGTTGTGCGTATTAAGGTGTTGTTATTGCTTCCACGGAATTTCTTGCCTTTGAATTCGTTGAAGAAGGCATCTTTTGCAGCCATTTCTTCAGCAATAGCCCCTAAAGTAAAATCATTCGTACTCATGGATACCAGATGGTCCATTTTATCGCCACGATTGATATTCATACACTGAGCAATTGGACCGAGGCCATGTGTAGGGTAGAGGCATCCGTTCCTTTTCATATTCTCACGTAAGCGCCACATATTGGTATAGGCTTTCTTGTTGAAAAGGTAATCGCGGCTAAGGTCGTGCAGATAAGCACCTTCGCCATGAACCAGTTCTCCAAACAGGCCATTACGTACCATATTCAAAGTGAGCAGTTCGAAGAAATCGTAACAACAGTTTTCAAGCATCATACAATGCTTGCGGGTAGCTTCAGATGTTTCCACTAATTGCCAGGCTTCTTCTATTGTAAGTGCTGAGTTAACTTCTGTTGCCACGTGTTTGCCATTTTTCATAGAATAGATGGCAATAGGAGCGTGCAATTCCCATGGGGTTGGGGTATAAACTAAATCTACATCCTTGCTTTCGCAGAGCGCTTTCCAGCCATTGGCACCACTATATTCCTTAGCCTTAGGACGGTCCATTTTCGCCAGTGTTTTCTGGGCGGCAGCAACCCTGTCGGGTAACTCATCACAAAGGGCGGTAATCTCAACTCCATCAATATAACTGAGCCTTTCCACGGCACCAGAACCTCTCATTCCCAATCCAATTACACCTATACGTACTACATTCAATTTCGGGGCTGCATAGCCACACATATTGAATCGTTGTTGTTCCTTCTCGTAAGATGCAGATAGGCTCTTGTCTGCTTCATCTTTTGTAACATTGGCCAGGGCATCGATACCGGTTAATAATGTGCCTGCTCCAACTGTTACGTTGCGAAGAAATTTGCGGCGGTTAGAATTCATATCCGTTGTTTTTAGGTGTTTTGCAATTTCATGAAATTAGGTTGAATTCCTTCAAACGTAATTTAAAATTGAACAATCGTTTGCAAGAAAATGAAGAATATTCGGAATCTCTTATCTTGTGTGCCAACTTATGGCATCCTTAAAATCCTGGGTTAAGTTACAGAACCCAAAATTCAACTTTCTTCATCGCTGTTTTGGAAAACGGCCATTTACCCTCCTTGATATTGGTTCCGGTAATCAATCGGCTACAAAAACTGTTTCCTTATTCCCTGGTTGTTCCTATTATGGACTGGATCTGAGCCGTGAGTATAATAACAATCCTGCCGATTTTGCGGTAATGAAGGATTTCTACGAAATGGACCTTACCCTGCTCAAATTCGATTCAATTCCAGATGCTTTTTTCGATGCTATTCTATTGGTGCATGTCATAGAACATCTTTATAATGGAGATGCTGTTTTAGCAGGATTATTACCCAAACTCAAGCCGGGCGGATTTCTTTATGTAGAATATCCCGGGGTAAGGAGCACCCGACTGCCCTCAATGAAAGGTACGCTGAATTATTATGACGACAGTACCCATGTAAGGATATATTCTGTAAAGGAATTGACCCCCTTATTTGAAAGTAAGAATTGCCGTGTTGTTAGAAGTGGCCTTCGTAGAAGCTGGTTCTATGTATTTATGACTCCCTTGAGAATACCATTTAGATGGATTAGAGGTAAGTCCGTTACGGGCAATATCTTTTGGGATTTGCTGGGCTTTGCTGAATTCCTTTGGGTTGAAAAGAAGGGCTGATTATAAGTTAAGCCAATAATTAAGTTTCAGCACCAGGGCCCTGCTTTTATTCTTCAATAAAGGATCGGTAAAATAGTTGTCGGTATACACCAGAAACAAATCACTCATTGGCTTATATCGCCACTGGAATCGGCTATTGATATTGAAATTGTTATTCTGCGTATTGTATTGAAGGAATGTTGTCCAGAAAAGATTTGTAGTGAAACTGATTTCGACTCTTGGGGCTATAAGAAACAATTCCGTTTTTCCATAGGTAAGTGGGAATCGCAATTGGTTATATTCAAAGGCAAGGGTGAAACTTAAAGATGGTTGTTTTCTGTAGGTGAATCCGGTTTGTACTTGTTTAACGGTTCCATTATAGAAGGCTCCGCCCCCCGCCATAACAAAATAATTGAAAGGCTTTCTTATATCAGAATTGAATTTGATGGATCCATTTGAATACTGATACCTGGCAACAGGAATGGGGGTGGCATCGGTGAACGATATTGGGAATAGTAATTGAACAGTGTTGTTGTTCACATCTGCAGATAAAGTAGAAGTATTACTTAGCTCCAATTGATATTTCAGTGTCAGATTGTTTTCATTGAAACTGAAGTCGGGATTAACAACATGATAATTGTTTAATGAAAATGTGTGACGGTTTATTTTTCCTGACGAGGGGGATATTCGATATATTACCTCGGTAAAGAAGTGTTTGAAACCTACCCGCACTATCGTGTCTCTGGCAGCGTCATAGTTTTCTATCCTTTCCACATAACCCATATCAGTGTAGTAATTTGTTCCTACGCTGGTGGCATCTACCGTAAAACTGAATTTCTTATCTGAATAAGCGATACCAGTACTGCCATACTCATTGTCTGAATGTATACCGGGTTTGAACGACATATTGAAATTGGCCCAGGCATTCCAGGTGCCTTTCAGGTTGGAATATGCGAATTCTCCACCTGCATTTCTTCCAAAGGCTTTTAGTGGATCGTGTTGCTTTTCGGCTTCTGTCATGAACCCCTGCCTGTTCAGGAAATACCCTTTTATCAAAGAGCGTTTGAAAAGCCCCTGATTAACGGAGATGGCTGAATAGTTTTGTCCGGCATATCCATTCTTCCTCCCGGTTTCCATATTCATTATTCCTATTCTTGTTCGGCTGCCTAAATTCCCACT
>JBGAQE010000245.1:0-3330 GCA_044220885.1 Chitinophagaceae bacterium | reverse complement strand
TGAATTTATCTTATCCCTGTCAAAAGGATCAGGAGTAAGTCCGTATTCATGTGAATCCCCTACTGTTAGTTCTCCGGTTTGGTTCTGAGAAACCATCACATGAATTCCCCAATCCATATATTCTTTCATGGTTTCTGAAAATCTTTTCTTCACAGTTGCTAAAGAAGGGGCAGCTTCAAAACTTTTATAATGTGCGAGGGAAAGGCCACCACACAAAGCCGGACCAATCCTCCAATTATTGGGCTGTGCCTTCATGCGCATCATTTGCAGTTTACATTTTGTAATTGGCAGTGAGGCGAAAATTTCTGGAAATAGTAACTCGAAATCGGCACCATTACAAACAACAACCAGATCGGCTTTTATAATATCACCTGAAGCAGTAATAACTGAGGTATCCTTTACCCCTTGAACAGCAGTATGCCAGTCGAAGGTAATTCCAAATTTCTCCTGTAAATATTCGGGTAAGGATCCGATAGCCTTTCTTGGATCAACTATCACTTCATCTGCACTGAATAATCCACCCAAACAACCCTCCGAAACTGCTGCTGGTGATTTTTCAGTAAC
This sequence comes from Chitinophagaceae bacterium, assembly GCA_044220885.1. Classification (GTDB taxonomy): domain Bacteria; phylum Bacteroidota; class Bacteroidia; order Chitinophagales; family Chitinophagaceae; genus Endoryza. Next base: position 2,766 of record JBGAQE010000245.1, on the reverse strand, counting down.
CTGAGAAGGGTTTAGCAAGCGGATATTTCTATCCTCCTTAAATATTTCATAGAGCTCCTGCAAAACAAGCCATTCATCAGGATGATAAGCAAGATGAATACTTCCTACCGCATCATGCCAAAAAGCACCTGAATCACTGATTTCTTTCCAGATACTCCTGCTACGCATTGCCCTATCATATAGTTTTCCTGACGGTTGCCCAACTGGCCAAACCATTCCGAAATTTCTTATGGAAGCCCCAACAGCTCTTTGGTTCTTTTCAATTACCCTAACCTTATAGCCTTTTAATGCAAGGGCCCTTGCTGTTGCTAATCCTACAATACCTGCACCAATTACAATAGCTGAATTTTTCATCTGCCTATTTTGAAAGTTTATGTTTTTTACCAAAATAAAAGAGAGAAATAAATGTACCTGCCACTCCTACAACTGCAAAGAACAGCACGGCAGTAGAATAAAAAGAAACCCAATTGAGCTGTACCTTAAGAATCTCCTTCGACAATACAACGCTCATACTACCCAGATAACCCCAGGCATCTGCCAGATAAATCAGGAACCCAACGTTGCCAACAATTTTAAAAGAAGCAATCAACCTCTCGAATAAGATACAATTGAAAGGAATATACCCCATGTAAAGGCCCATACCCACCAATTGCATCCATAGGGCGCCAGACAAAAGGTTCATCTGGAATAAGAGCGATGAAATACCAGCCAATAAAAACCCAGCAATAATTACTGCATGAGCCCATTGCAATGCCTTGAAATTATTCTTCACTAAAACCAGAAGACTCATGATTGCCAAGACTGCAATAGATGTTATGGTTTCAGTAGTGGTATATATTGCTGGTTTATTCCCATAGCCCAATTCGTTCCACATATTCGACATAAAGTTGTCTCTGATATCTCTCATCACGGTGAGGAACACATACGTGATGGTCAGAACCAATAAACCCAAACCAAATCGACGAAGCAATGCAACCCTGCTTTCTTTATTCATCGGAAGACGAACAGTCCTTTCAGCAACATCTTCCTTATCTGGCAATGGTATTTTTTCAAGAAGGTAAATAAACAATAACAAAGGCAGGGCAAATAATAACCCGGTGAGGAAACCAAGCCATTCTTCATTAACATGGAGTGTATCTCTGATCCAAACGGCTATTGACCGGGTGAATCCTCCAGCAAAAATGAAACTGACGGCCATAGCTGCACCTATGAAATCTGTTGTTCTTCTTCCCTCCACATAGCTGAATACAATACCCCACATGAAGCCCAACATAAACCCGTTTACTAACAAACAAATCATTCCATAAGGAGCGGGCACAATGGCAAATGCCAATAATGACAACCAGGCGGTACCCACAAGTATCAAACTTGTTTTCCACCTACCCATTCGCTTCAATTCAGCAATAAACCGGATGCCGAAAAACTTACTGAGCATATACCCCACTCCCTGGCTAATAATCAATAAGGTCTGATATCGGATACCCCAATAATTGATGCCTTCAAATGTTGCCACTGTAAATGGTTTACGGTAGGCATACACCGAGGTATACGTCAGAAAGGCGACTATAGCAATATAAAATGCTGTAAGCAGTTGGCGTTTATCGAGAGGAGCAATAGTACTTTTTGCAAGCATTTACTAAAGTAATGGAATAAGTTCAGACAAAGAATCTATAATAAAATCCGGTCTATAAGTTTCCAATTGAACTCTTGTATAAGCACCAGTAGTAACAGCAATTACTTTCCCGCAAAGCGCTGCCCTTCCTTCCATCACATCCACTTCTGTATCTCCAACTTTCACAACAGCACTGGCTTCTGTTATCCCATTCCTTTTCATCAATTCCTTGATCATATAGGCGTGTGGACGGCCTTCTTCCACCTGATCGCTTGAAATGAAGTCGTCAATCATTTTGCCTTTACCCCAACCGAGTCGCACCAGTATCGTTTGAGTTATAATATCAGTAAAACCCGTATTCAAACAAACCTTTACACCGGATTTTCTTAAAGAAGTAAAAACCTCTTCCGCATAAGGAAGCGGCGCCAGCTCTTTATCATTCTCATAAAAAGTTACCATATTCCTTGTGAAGCCATCATGTATTTTTTCAACCAATCCTGCATGGTTTGTTGTGGCCCCCGGACGGTATAATTCAAGCAAACTTTTTACAGCATCAATCTTTCGCCAGCCCATAACCTTATTCACTTCTTCCACGGTCACTTCAATATCGTATTCCAGAAATGCCTGTTGAAATGTTTCTGCTATATTCCCCTTATCCTTTACCGTTGTACCTGCAATATCAAACACTACCATTTTTGTATGCATGTCTTAATTAGTTTTTACGATTTTGTAAGTGGTTTATGATCATTTCCCGAATGTCTTCAAGATCAGAAACAGGAAGCTGTTCAATCTTTGCAGCTTCATCCCATAACCTCATTTTAATGATCAGATCGAATAAAGGATATTTCTCAAATGCTTCCGCCTCATCTTTTTCCATTCTGCCACCCTGATATTCGAGCGTTTTCTTACTGGCATCAGACAATTGCGCATAGTAATTGGGATCTTTCCAGGTGAGATAGCGTTTTGCTTCCACATGTGATTCCACAAGGCGAATCAATTTCTGGGAGAAGCCGCGATCTTTCAGGAAAAAAGCGCCCACTTCTTCATGATCTTTTATTCCAAATCCATCCATCTCATTATCACCGGTAGCGGCTTCGCAAATATGCCCGATATCATGAAGGAAAGCAGCCAGAATCACTTCTTCATCAAATCCT
>JBGAQE010000244.1:0-3321 GCA_044220885.1 Chitinophagaceae bacterium | reverse complement strand
CACGAAGACCAACTTCTATTTTCAACATCCTCTGAACCAACTACAAGATTACTCTGATTAGCTCCTACTGATTCCCACAGATCCTTCGAATTGCCACTACCAAATGAGTGTTGCTTACAGAACGTCCAATTGCCATGTTGGAAAGCCAATGTATTCTGAATTTTTAATCCACTAATAGTCTCCAAATTCCTTTGTAATGCCGTTTATCCAAACGCATGCCTGTTGAAAAATTGCGATTTTTTCAAATAATTTTTTTCTGCCCATGAAAAAGCAAGTACTCGCAATTGATGACAGTAAAGCCATACGGTTTTTATTACAAACTGTTCTTGGCAAAGATTATCAGGTTATTACCGCACCCGACGGAAGCTCAGCTATGTATTGGTTGTCTAAGAAGAACTTACCCGACCTTATCATAACTGATGCACAACTACCCGATATGGAGGCCTGGGAACTTCCTGAACAATTATCTACGAGTGGTCTGTATAAAGACATTCCAATGATTGTTTTATCGTCCTTACCAAAAAATGAAACGGCTTCGAAATGTCTTCAATTAGGTATTTCGGAATCTTTCACCAAGCCATTTAATCCGATTGAGCTTCTGGAAGCAGTAAACAGAACGCTACAATATAAGAGCACTGAAGCGAGTGTTCAAGCCAGCTAACGATTACCGACCGTATGAAGACTACTAAACCTAAAAACCTTACTGTATGGAACTAACTTTGACACACGAAGAAAAAACAACAAAGAAGACCTATCGATATTTTACCATTACAGCTGCTAATGGTACAGCCACCGGTGAAAAGAAAAAGACCGATTTTTTCTACATAGGGCATAAAACTGGCAGCATTGACAATCTGATCAGAGCATTTGAAACAGGATATGCTGCTGAAACGACTGAAAATGCCAAATTCATTTTAAAAAGACTCACTCAAAAAGATAATAGTGTTCCAGGGGTATTCATTATGGATGCCACCATCAGCAGCCATGAAATTGAAGAATTGTATAATACCATCAGCAAATTGATGGATTGCCGTACTATTCCATTTATCATAGATATGGCTAATGCTTCTCCAGCAAATCTGGCCCGTTTGAAAAAGCTGGAATTTGTGGATGAGATACTTTCATTAGAATCTTACGACCCCAATGCCTTGTTTTCAAAGATTAACTTTTTGAGTAAAATCAAAAAGAACAGAACCAAAAACAAACAGCAACAGACAGTAGAAACCTCCGGTTCAAATATCTATGGCACAAAATCAGTAGCTAAGAGGGTGTTTGATATTGTTATTTCCTCATTGTTATTATTGGCTTTAAGTCCTTTATTCCTCCTGATTGCTATTGCCATTAAGATTGAATCAAAAGGACCAGTATTTTATATTTCTCCACGCGCAGGCAGAGGGTATAAGGTTTTCAACTTCTTCAAGTTCAGGACCATGTTTACCGGGGCCGATAAACAGGTTAAGGATTTTCTTCACCTGAATCAATACAGCACTGAACAAACTGAAGGACCTGTATTTTTTAAGATCAATAACGACCCTCGCATCACTAAAGTAGGTACCTTTTTAAGGAACTCCAGTTTAGATGAAATTCCACAATTAGTTAATGTACTAATCGGAGATATGTCATTGGTTGGAAATCGTCCTTTACCTCTATATGAAGCGGTAACCCTCACTACAGACGAATGGGCGATGCGTTTCATGGCACCGGCCGGAATTACTGGCCTTTGGCAAATCAAGAAAAGAGGTCAGGACGAAATGTCAACAGAAGAAAGAATTTCTCTTGACATTGACTATGCTGAAAAATACAACTTCATGTATGATTTGTGGATTATGGCCAATACGCCTTCTGCCCTTCTGCAGAAATCAAATTCATAAATATTACTATATTCACCGTTCAATAATCCCGTTTTCAGACGGGATTATTGCTATTTAATTAAAACACATTCCCGTGTCTGAAGTAAGACCCTTTGTCTCTATAATAACTCTTAACTATAACCAGTCTCCTGTTACAGTAGATTTCCTGGAGTCTACCAGAAAATTAAATTATACCAACTATGAGATTTTGGTGTGCGACATGGCATCATCAGATAACCCCACTTCTATTATTCATCCAGAGAAATATCACAACACAAAACTACTGTTAAGTGATAAGAACAGAGGATTTGCAGGAGGCAATAACTGGGGGATGGACCAGGCTAAAGGAGATTACTTTTTTATTGTAAATAATGATACTATTCTAACTGAAAATATCATTGAAACATTATTAGCGCCATTTGAAAAAAATCAATCAATTGGAGTTACCTGTCCAAAAATATTATACCATTCCAATCCAGATACTATTCAGTATGCTGGGTTTTATCCAATGAATCCATATACAGCAAGAACAACTGCAGTTGGTGACATGGAAAAAGATAAGGGGCAATATGACCATGAAGGGGCAACGGGTGGAGCCCATGGCTGCGCAATGATGGTAAAAAAGGAAATCATCGAAAAAACCGGAGGCCGTTTCCCAGAGCTTTTCTTCCTATATTATGAAGAATGGGATTGGTCTGCAAGAATATTAAAAGCGGGATATACCATCTGGTATACACCAAAAGCCAAAATATATCATAGGGAATCGATGAGTGTAGGAAAATTCAATCCAATGAAAGTCTATTATCACACAAGAAATAGGATTTTGTATGTTAGAAGGAATAGCACCTTTTTACAGCTCGCCTTCTTTTCTGTATTTTTCACACTTTTCAGTCTACCAAAATCAGTTTTAAAATATTTACTTCAGGGGAACAAGGAACTCTTACGAAATTTCCTGAGAGGGGCATTTTGGAATCTGACGCATTCGTCAAAATCGAATACCTGATGTAAGAGATTTACTCGAAATAGATTTTACCCCACTTTCACACCTATACAGATCTTCCGTTTTTGTACAATAACTAATCCTCCTACCAAGATTTCTTTCTCCAAACTGTTTTCTTGGCCATTTTTGCAAGCCATGTTCCCGATTAAGTTTTCCACATTTTTTTCACTTGAATCATAGTCCCTTTTTTTGGCCTTTACTTTGTTTTATTAGTATTTCTCCTTATAAAAAGTAGGACTCTTACGATTGGCTTGTCATAAACCATTAGCTAACAAGCAAAAATAAATTTTGGCTTTGATATATCTAAAAATGTGCTGCAGACGTTTTTTGGTAAGGTTATTGCTTTTTTCACCCTATATATCCAATTTAGCAATAAATCCTAAATCCGTAAATCCACCTATATGAAAAACTCTACCTCACAGGTTAGAAAGAAAGTGTTTCTATGGCTATTACTTTTTTTGCCCTTTCTTC
>JBGAQE010000036.1:0-31450 GCA_044220885.1 Chitinophagaceae bacterium | reverse complement strand
GCAATGCCGAAGGGCCATCCCAAATACATGTATTTTCTTCCCTGATAAAAAGCAAACAATCGCTTCGGGATGTGGCCAAGGTAATGGCGGATGTAAAGTCTGATAAGAAATTTCAGGGTCTTGCTGATGAACTCGCTACCCTGTTGAAAAAGGCAGGGACGGTAACCAATATCAGCAACCTGGTTTTTGAACTGGCAGGTATAGTGGGCGGATTTCTGGGTAAGGTAGACGACAAACCATTACTCACCTGGGTACAGAGTTTCACCGACCTTAATGGGGATTTTGATGTTCTGGGTAAAACAGCGAAAAGCGCTGAGAATAAGTTTGCCTCGATGAAACTTTCTATCACTATTCGTGATAAAGGCAAAAACTGATTCCCAACGCTTCCCTTATATAACAGGGGTTTGGTTCCTTTATATTGCTCCCATGGAAGCAAAAGCTACCAGACGCAGGTCGGCTGCTTTCACTACTTTTTCATTTTTCTTTTGTTTCCTGAAAATCACTTCTTCATATGCCTGAGCAATGATGCGATAGCCTTTTGATTTGAGATGAATCTCATCGAACCAATCATCTGGACGTTCAGCTACATTACGGCAATCGATATGGAATACATTAGGGAAACGATAGCTGCCGTCTGCCTCTTTGAATTCAGCTAGCTCAATGAACATCTCATTCACTTTATCAATGAAATAGCGCATGGCTGCTTGCTGAGTAGCTTCATCAGATACTCCTTTCAATAACAGAGGTTCGCTTAACCAGTTTCCAGTATTAGACAGCAGATTAATTATTGCTTGAATTGGATTTGACCAGCTCTGAACTTTTTTAGGATTAGGTATGGCATAGTCATAACCCTGAGTTATCACCAGCATATCTTCGAACTTGTGTGAAGCTTTCAATCCTTCGAATAAAACCCAATATTGAGTTTTCAATGTCCAGATAAATGCATGGAAACGGTCATTGATCAGTTTCTCGATATGCAATTCGGTATCGTGATTGATATGCATTTCAGGTTTGTTCAGCATATATGAGAGGCGAAGACTTCCACAGAAATCATTACCTCCAGCACTGATAAGGAATACATCGGGTTCAATAAGGGAAAGTTGTTCGATATATTTTCCTTCATAAATCATATTTGCCATCCAATCTCCGGCAGCAGCCATTGAATAGAGGTTGATTGATTTATTTTCCTGTAACCAGTCGTTGATATCTTTTACATATAAAGGATAACAGAACCAGGAATCGCCCTCAGCCACAACAGTTTTAGAATTCAGGTTAAAGCGTTGGTCGGCTTTGATGCGATCATAGAATTTGTTGTACCTCTTTTTTTGTTTACGACGATTGAACCAGGCTAATGATCCATGATTACCATCCGATTCTTTGTGAAGGGAGGCCTCATTCATGTCGTAAATGCGGCGGATATTATCGCGGAGGTCATCAAACGTAATTGCTTCGTCTCCTTTTTTGCCTACCAGTTCCATGAAATGTTCCTGTGTGAATTCGGTAGGATTTTTGACCATCAGGTCTAGCAGATCTTTCTTGTTCATACCAGTTGAGAGATTGTTGAAAGAGTATATTGATTTGGCAGTTTGTGAGTTTTCCATAAAAAAAATATTTATCAGGATACAAGGTAAGCCAGTAATGCGGTTCGTTGAACGCCCTGAACCAAAATCAGGTCGCTGCCAACCACTATCAGTTTTTAGCAGGCTTTATATCTGATTAAAATCAGTTTTTAGCTTGTTATACAGCTTGAATCAGCATTTTGTATAGATAAATTTAGCCGCATCTTCCAATATTTTAACCAACTAACAAGTGTTCTTGTAATACAGAAAACCGCAGCAACTGCTGCGGTTCTTGTTTTTGTAATAATCAAAACCCTGGGAACAAGCGACTGGTAATCGAAAAAATATTTTTATTGAATCATGATCTTCTGTGATTGCAGGCTATCATCAACTTTGATAATTGCTATATAGTTACCTGATGTGATATTACCTGGCTTAGAAATAGAAAGGTTGTTACTTCCTTGTTGCAATTGCATTGTTTGACTGCTAACCATACGACCATTCAGATCGATCAGTTGTAAAGTAGCCTGCTGATTTTTTGTAGCAGAAACTGAAACGGTAGCTGTGCTGCTGATAACACTTGGGTAAACTTTGAAGTTATTGTTTACTGCTTCACCTGCACGAATCACTAATACATTGCTGTATTGAACGGCACCACTTACAGTAACCATCTTAAGACGATAGTAGCTGGTTGTGCTGAAGTTATTATCTGTGAAAGTGAAACTGCTTTTGTTCATTTCATTGCTTGTCCAAACAATACCTACAGATCCGAAAGCAGAAGGATTAGAAGCTTTTTCGATTACAACCGAACGTACATCGTTGATTTGAGTAAGTGTAAAGTTGAGATCAACAGTGTTGTTGCGTTTAACACCTTTGAAATCTTTCAGAGCAGGTGCAGCAAGAATTGAGTTCTGATATGCAAAACGCATGAAGTACATACTTGCATAACGGGTGCTGCTTGCAGAAGTAAGATTATTTGCTCCTACACGGTAAGTGAAAGAACTAACATTATTTTTCATTACTGTAAACATTACTTCATAAGCGGCTGTATCTACAGAGGCACCAAATAAAACACCCGTGCTATTTGTAGCAGTATAGGCAGTTCCTTGGTTACTGATTGTTAATTCACCACCTAATAAATCGAAGTCTACAACACCACCACCCATATCGATGCGGTTGTATTCATACAATTTGCTGCCGTTCTTGGCCAGATTACCATCGATATCCAAACCTGATGCATCCATCTTAGGTTGTACTACAACGGTATTTGTTCCAGCGGTAACGAAGCTGATAGTAAACTCAGCGTATGCGTTTGTTGTGGCATTGATTGTATACTGTGGTTGGAAGGCTTCCTGAAATCCGTCAATGGTACGGTCGATGTTTGTTAGAGAAATACCAGGTGTAACGGTAGAGATGGTTACCAATGCATCAAAACCTGTTTTTACATTTGGAAAACGATAGATTGCTCCTGCTTGAAGTGGAGAACCGCTTTCTAAACTTGGGTTTGAGAACTGATAATCAGGCTGAGCTTGTGCCAGTAAGGCAACAGAAACTAATAAAGAAGATAAAATGCCTTTACGGCTGTGAACAGCGGGTACCATTCGTTTGCATAACTTAAATTTCAAAGGGTAAAGAAAAAAGTACGAATGGTTTTTCAGGATAGCGATGCGTGGTATTACATACGATAGTGGAGTTGGAAATAATTAACTGCGATCAACAGGGTAAACGTATAGTGAATTTTTAATTTTTGCAAGGTAATTGTGGTTTTCCGCAGTTCGTAGATTTACGATATATACGGTATTAATACTGCTTATCAATTATTTATAACGCCAAAAAAGATGAAAAATTTTCAAAAAAAACTTTTGCAAAATCCGTAAAGCGCTGATTCATGCTTGTTTGAACGATTATTCTGTTCAAGGATATACAAAAGGAGAGGGGTCAGTGTAATTTCACTGACCCCTCTCCATTATGCGTTTAAAGCCGGTTTCTATGTCATTCCTCAAGCTTCTGATTAATTGCTTATTCTTATGGTTCTTCCGGGTCCACCATTATTCCTGCCCATTTCCTCAAACATCTTGTCCCTTTCTTTATTGAATTCGCCGGAGTCAGCTTTTTAGCCCCTTTTGGCTCTTTTATTGAAGCGATATCCACTTTTGCACTGATTTCCAGTGCCTGATAGATGGTTCTGCCATTGTTTATATCCAGTTCCAGGATCATTCCAGGCAGTTGTGCTCTGATATTCAGCAGGTCCGTTGCCAACAGGAATATCACTGGCAAACCAGGCTACTATATTAGAGGTGTCAGCAATTTCCTTTCTTTCCATTTTGCCATTGTCCATATTCATCATCATACGGGTCCCAATCTTTTGGCTGGTAGCTTTACGGCACAGATGCCCCAAAATGGTCTTTGTTTCCTCGCTCAGCTTCCAGTTCATAGGTTTGATGCTGTCTTCAACTATGAATTTTTTTGTAGCTAATTCGCGCAATTCTACTTTTCTTGTTGTTTCGAGTTGGCTATACAACACATCATCACTACCAGCACCAATCATTCTAATCTGCATACCACCAACAGCTTGTCCACCGGCCATTTCATCCTGAGCCTCTTCTTCCATCTGTTTCCATAAAGTGGCATTATTAGCAAAGGAGAGTTCAAATTTGTCTTTCCTTGTTTTTGGGAGCATATTTTGGATGGCTTCATCATTTCCGCCATCATTAGTAGCGATGCGGATCTGCATCTGTACCGTACGTTCAAAAATCACTTTACCCTGTGTTTGTTGGGCAGTGGCGCTGAACATCGCCCCAGTAGCCAATAGTGTGATTGCAAATAGCTTCATCATTTCAGTTTATTTTCACCAAAGTTAAAGTACCGGATATTCTTTGCAGGTTAATGCAACTGGATTTAATGTTAATTAAGGTTAAGGTGCCTCTGGCTTTTTGATAGCAAATACTACTTTTACAATCCATGAGTCAGCGCCGCCTACATATCACTCTTTTCCTGATGGTATTCGCCATCATTGCCGTTGGTGGCTTTCAGTCTTATTGGCTGGTCAAGAATTATAAGGAAGAAAAAAAGCTGCTGCAGCTTCGTACTAATGTTTTATTCAGGGATGCTGTCAACCAAGTACAGATAGAAAAAATTGAGCTGGATAGTAATATCAAGATAAGAGTTACGAGTAATAACAATCCCCTTGGAATGATGAATGCCATAAGAAGAAGAGTTGAGTTGGATACAGCACATTTCCATGATACGAAAGGAACTGTAATGATTACAGTAAACAGGGAAAATACTGAAGGTGTGAGGCTGGCAGAAGGAATGCCGATTGATATTGATTCCATCAAGCAAACTGTTCAATTTTTTAAAAAACCCGGCAGAACTGGATTAATACAGGTACTTCAAGGAGTAGATTCGCTTCAGGATACACTTACTATCAAAGAGATCAGTACCCGATACGAGAAGTTATTAAAGAATGAAAAGATTGATTTGCCTTTTACGATAACAAGAAGGGAGGAAAAATTCTCTGATGAAATCCCGGCGCAGGGAATGACCAATGGCAATGAGGTTACTGTAGGCTTTTTCAATCCCCTGACTTTTTCCTTATCCATTCAACAAACTGGACCTTATTTATTGAAGAAGTTATTGCAACCTATACTGGTGTCTATATTCCTTGTTGGCATAACTCTTTTTTCGTTCCTCGTTTTATATCGTAATCTCATTCAACAAAGACGTTTGGCAGAACAGAAGAATGAGTTTGTTAGTAATATCACCCACGAATTGAAAACACCCATTGCAACAGTTGGAGTAGCTATTGAAGCATTGAAGAACTTTAATGCCTTGAATGACCCAGAAAGAACCAAAGAATATCTCGATATTTCTTCTTCAGAAATTCACAGACTTGGACTACTGGTTGATAAGGTTTTGAAATTATCCTTATTTGAAAATAAAGCCATCACTCTCCAAAAGGAGAATGTGGATGTATTACAGCTTACCAACGAAGTGGTATCATCTATGAAGTTGCAATTCGAAAAGTTGCATGCTCAGGTATCTGTTGAAAGTATTGGTGAGAAATTCGTTATTGAAGCCGACAAACTTCATATCAGCAGCGTTATCTATAACCTGCTCGACAATGCCCTTAAGTACAGCATTGGAAATCCTGAAATATCAGTTTTGCTGACTTCTCATAAGGAACATATTTCTCTTCAGGTTAGTGATAAGGGAATGGGGATAGCAGATGAATACAGGAATAAGATATTTGAGAAATTTTTCAGGATACCCGGAGGTGACAGACATAATATCAAAGGGTATGGACTTGGATTGAGTTATGTGAATCATATTGTTCGTCAGCATCAGGGTTTCATAGAGGTGAAAAGTGCGAAAGGCGAAGGCAGTACCTTTACAGTAAACATACCATACAAAAGTTCTGACTTAGTGCAGTTTGATGGCAACAAATCTGTGACAAGCGAGAGCAACTCTTTTTTTAAAAGAAATAGCACCACATAAAAAACCAGTAAATGAGTCGAATTAAGATTTTATATGTGGAAGATGAGGTTTTTTTAGGCAAGATTGTAAAAGAAAGTCTTGAAAGTCGCGATTATGAAGTGGTGATGGAAAGTGATGGTGCAGTAGCAGTTCCAACCTTTAAACGAATTGTTCCTGATATCTGTGTGTTAGATGTTATGCTTCCGAATAAGGATGGATTTACTATAGCAGAAGAGATCCGCCAATTGAATCCTCAGGTACCCATAATATTCCTGACAGCTAAAACCCAGACAAGCGATCTTGTGAAAGGGTTCACTACCGGAGCTAATGATTATATCAGGAAACCATTCAGTATGGAAGAACTGATTGTTAGGGTTGAAAACGCATTACGATATAAGATAGAGGGGAAGAAGCCTGGTGTAACAGAACATATAAGCATTGGCAGTTATACTTTTCATCCGAACCGTCAAACACTGGCGGGCAAACTGGAAGAAAAAAAATTGTCATTCAGGGAAGCTGAGTTACTGAAACTGCTCTATGAGAATCGTGATAAGATCATCGACAGGAAAGATATCCTCAATCTTTTATGGGGGAACGATTCTTTTTTCAACTCCCGTAATCTGGATGTCTACATCACTAAACTTCGCAGCTATCTGAAAGAGGACGAGAACCTTGAGATTATTACGATAAAAGGAATCGGGTATCGTTTTGTAATTGGATAAGCATGGGATACCCACACATTATTTATCTTTTGTACATCTGGTAGTTGTTGACAGGAAGATATTCTTTTTTCTTTTCTGATTGATTAGCGTTTCTGAAATACATCCACAACCACATCAATGTGAATGAAGGTATGAAGTCCATACCCGGCAAAATCTCTTCCACAAAGTTGAAGACACCACCAAATGCACCTTTCCAGCCGCCAAACATTCTATAAAAGACTACGGCAGATATAGGTGCCCAAATAATATCGCCTATTTCACCAAAACCTGGAATAGCATAGGTGGCATATCCCAAAAGATCCATGATGATACAAACTATAAGCGATGCGTTACTTGTTCTTTTCATTTACACCTGGTTTTACACGAATAAGATGAAGTAAAGGCTTAATTCGTTGTAAAGCGCTATCTATAACGGCTAAATTGGTAGCCGACAGGGGTGTTTTAACATTTTAGCAACTAAAGCTGAGTTGAAAAGTAGTCATCAAACAAGCAGCATCCTTTTCTTTAGCACTTCTTCAATTTCCTCGATGCGGAATGGCTTTGTTACGTAGTCGTTCATACCTGCTTCCAGGCATTTTTCACGATCACCCTGCATAGCATCGGCGGTAAGGGCAATGATTGGGATATTGCCATGTGGAGGGGCTAATTTCCTGATTTGGCGGGTAGTGGTAAATCCATCCATTTCCGGCATGTTCACATCCATAAAAATGAGCACGGGATCGTATTGAGGCAAAACTTCAAGCGCCTGTTTTCCGTTTGTAGCCCTTAATATATCGAAGCCCATCTTCCTTAATACTTCCGTTATAAGCATCATGTTTATTGGATCATCTTCCACTACCATGATGGTAACAGCGTCGGCAATTTTTTCAATTGACGGTTTATTGGCAATTTCTTCTTCTCGTAAACTATGACCGGCTGTAATGGAACATAATAAACTATACACCTCATATAACTTAACTGGTTTCGTCAGTAAGTGACTAACTCCCAGCTTTTCTGCTTCATTCTGGTAAAGATTTTTTTCTATTGATGAAAGCATAAGGGTAGCTGGAATTCCAGTCAGTCTTGGGTTTGAGCGTACCATCTTAATAAATTCAATGCCACTATCACCTGGCATATGCTGGTCAGATATAATTAACCTTGGCAGCTTATTATTTCTTTCTGCATTTTCCAGAATGATAGCTGCTTCTCTTGCAGTACCTGCTTCCAGTGTGTTTATATGGAAATAAGTGAGTATGTCTTTTATCCATTTCCTGTTATAGGAATTATCTTCAACCACCAATACATCGAAATTCTCAAATCCAGGCTCAATCAATAGTTGTGGTTGAGGATCCAGAACTTCCAGTGGTAATTGTAATTTGAAAGTACTTCCCATTCCAAAATCACTACTTACCGTAAGTGATCCCTTCATAAGATCTGCCAGGTTCTTTGAAATGGTAAGACCTAATCCAGTACCACCATATTTCCTTGTTGTAGATGAGTCGGCTTGCGTAAAGCTTTCAAAAACTTTTTTAATCTTCTCTTTTGATATTCCTATTCCGGTATCTTTTACTGCAATTTCAATATCAAGGTAAGATTTGGCATCTTTCTGATATATGCCACCACAAATATTCACTGTAATTATTATCTCTCCTTTCTGTGTAAATTTAATGGCGTTGCCCACCAGGTTTACGAGTATTTGACGAATCCTTGCAGCATCACCATTGAATCTTGATGGCAATTGCGGATCTATGCAACAGATCATCTCCAGATTCTTCTCAAAGCTCTTAACGTTTAAGAGGTCTACTGTTTCCTCTACCAGTTCATCTAAACGGAATGGTATATCATCTATGAATAGTTTACCTGCTTCGATTTTTGAGAAGTCAAGAATATCATTGATGATATTCAGTAACCCATAGGCCGATTTCTTTACATTTTGCAGATATTCCCTTTGAGATCGCTGTAGCTCCGTAGTTAATACCAGATCGGTGAATCCTATGATACCATTCATCGGTGTCCTCAACTCATGGCTCATATTTGCCATGAATTCACTCTTGGCTTTGCTGGCAGATTCGGCCATATCTTTTGCCTGAACCAATTCCTGCTCCATCTGCTTTCTTTCAATTGCCGCAGCAAGTGTAGTTGCAAAAGATTGAAGTATGGAGAATTCGGTAAGTGTCCACTCGCGTTCATTATCTTTTTGGCAGAACATCACAAAGCCCCAGAAACGGTGCAAGGTGAAAATAGGCACGGCCACAATCGATTTTACAGATGGGTCAACAATGCCAGAAGTCATTATTTGCTGGTCTATCTCTCTGGTGTGGTGGTGGAATATATCGTCGGTCCTTAAGGCTTCAAATAATGGATTAAGCTTATGGGATGCAATATTCTGCAGATAAGGGTTGTGATAACTCATGTCGCCAGTATCCCCTTTCCATTCCAGCATATGGCTGCTCTTCCATTCTTTTCGTTGTTCATCGAATTCATTGGTAAATACTTTTACTTCATCCACATGCATCTTAATGCCCAGCAATTGTATAGATTCACCAATGGCGTCGTCAAGGTTATTATTACTGATTAATTGGTGTGTTGCCTCAGAAACGGCTTGTAACAAAAGATCCTTCCTTTGAAGGTGTTCTTCCACCTTTTTCATTTCGGTGATATTATGGGCAAATCCTAATACCCCCCAAACATAACCGTCGGTATCTTGTAATGGCACTTTTACCGTGCTGAATACCTGTTGCTTTCCATTCAGCAAATTGTATTCTTCCTGAATGAATTTTGTTTTTCCTGTCCGTACCACTTCCCTATCATCTTCCCAGAAACCACGGATACCTTTTGCCCGATCACCTTTTACCATTGATTCATCGAATCCAACTTCAATATCATTTTTTCCGACAAAATAGGAAGGTGATTTCTCCGCTGCATTGGCAAATGACTGGTTCACTAATAAATATCGGTGACCCAGATCTTTTATGAAGATCCAGTCTGGTGTTGAATCAATTACTGTACGAAGCAATTCTTCCGATTGTTTTACTTCGGCCAATAACTGCTCTCTTTCCGCCTCTGCCATCCTTCTTTCTGTTATATTCCTTGAAGTACAGATGAGTTTCACCACTTCATTTTTTTCCAGAACAGGCTTTATGATGGTTTCTAACCAAATATAATCCTCATTCTTTTTCCTCATCCTGTAACGTATAGTAACAAACTCCACTACTTCTAATGGCTGGCTTGATTCTGTTGGAGAGAATTTTGAAATATCTTCAGGATGAACAAATGAGTAAATATTCATTCCTTCAACTTCATCGGGACGATATCCCAACACCTTATATACTGAGGGAGACACATAGTGCAACATTCCATCCACTCCATTTACCGTAATGATGTCTTCAGAGTGTTCGGCTAAAAGACGGAATTTTGTTTCACTGTTCTGCAGCGCTGTTTCCGATTCTTTCTGCGAAGTGATGTCTTGCGCAATACCGAATGCGAAAGTGTCGTCAATTATTTTTCCTTTCAATGACAGATAACGAAGATTGCCCTGGCTGGTTAGGATTCTGTAAGAGAAGCTGGATTCCTTATTTTTTTCATTTCTGCTTGCAAAAGCTTCTTTGAAAAGTTCAGCTAATTTTTCACGATCTTCTTCATAAACATATTGCTGAACATATTTTTCAGTAGTGGTATCAAGGCTTGTTCCGGGAGGAGCTTCCAATAAAGCCAGTAACTCGGCACTTAAATGCAATTCACCTGTGTGCAGGTTGAGTTTCCAATTACCCATGCGTGCATAGGTCATAGCATAAGATGACGTATGGATAGCTTCTTCTTTTTGTAATTCAGCAATTACCCTGTCGGTTACATTAGTACCTATACCTTGAATTTCATAAACATCCTGTTCATTTCGAAGAGCCAGGAATTCCCATTCGGTCCAAAGTAATTCTTTGCTATTCAGTACCGGTTTCTTAATAAGCAGTTTGAATATCTGTCCGGGATTGGCCCAGCAGGCATCAGCTACTTTTTGGCATTTTGGAATATCTTTTGTGAGAATAGTTGCATAGAACGGGGTATGAAGTAAGGAATTTTCTTCATGTCCGAATGTTCTGAGGAATTCCGGATTGGCAAAAGTGAAATTCCCTGATTGATCTATCCTTATTACATAATTCGTTTGAGTATTAAGTATGGAAGCGAGGTATTGCTTTTCCTGTAACAGTTCATTTCTCGCTTTTTGTAATGCATCGAAATTTTTTCGGCCACTACGGAAAAGAGGTTCAATAACAAGAAGGATAAGACAGATCAGGGCAACAACCAATGAAATGAACTTACTGGTATTGATAGTGTCTCCTTCTGCAATCTTTTCATCTAACACTTTTTTCAGGGAAACAGAAAGATCATTAAGTATAGGTCTGAGCTTCTTTTCATTCTGTAATAACTCGCGTTTGTAAAGAGCTCCATTCAGTCGAACCAAATCACTATCTGATTGTGCAACTTCTTTTGTAACAGCAATGATGCTTTTAAGATGAAATTGGGCATTATTAAAGAGCCTTTTTGCTTCCAGGGTATTCAATGTTACTGGAATGCGGGTAAGTCTGATTTTGCGTTCAAGTATATTATTGTTTGAGCTGAATCTTGAAATGTCATTTTCCAGTTCTTCTCTTAATTGCTGAGCATCTGTTTCACTCAACTGGCCATCAATAAATATCAAAGAAGATTTTACGACCATCTGGCTGAGCGTGAGCTGTTGGGCAGCTATATCAGTAACTTTTACCAGCTCTTCATTTTCACGTGATTTGCGGTCGCTTAAGGTGTAGCCAAAAAAATTGAACAGGAGTATACCTGCCACAATAATGATGGCCATTCGAAATATCTTTCGGAAAGGGGTGTTCATGGTTTTTCGAAAAGGAAAATGATGCTTGTAATAAACTACTGGGCAGGGTGTTATATTGGATATGGGGGTAAGTATTTTGTTTTACTAAGTGTTTCTCTTAAGGTTCCATATGTTCGAAAGGTTCAAAAAGTTCCAGAGGAGTTTAAAGTTTAAGAGTTTAAGGTTTAAGGTTCCTATGTGTTGCAGCGCGAGTATGTTTAATAAGTTCAATAGGTTCAAGATGTTCCAAAGGGCCAAAGCGCAAAACCCAAGCTAAGGTGCGTGTCTTCACGCACCTTTTAATAAGGGTTCCATGATTGTACAAGTATTCTTATCGACTTTCCTCTATAACCGGGAATTCGGCAAGAACAATTGTTATATTAAGAGGCCCTCATAAAAAGGTGCGTGAAGACACGCACCTTAGCTTGGGTTTTGCGCTTTGGCCCTTTGGAACATCTTGAACCTATTGAACTTACTCGCGCTGTAACACTTAAGAACCTTAAACTTTAAACTCTTAAACCTGAAACCTTTTAGTAAGTAATAGTCTGCTCTTCAATTACTTGTGGCAGTTCTCTCCATTCATATTGCTGGTTGCGGAGCTGGGGTTCAAAGCCAGCTTCAGCAATAGCTTCCTGGATGGATTTGTAAGTGAATCGGTGTGGAGCACCGGCAGCACTCACTACATTTTCTTCCAGCATTATACTACCGAAGTCGTTGGCACCGGCATGAAGACAAATCTGGGCGGTCTGCTTTCCAACAGTAAGCCAGGATGCCTGGATGTTTTTGACATTCGGCAACATGATTCGACTGATAGCAATCATCCTTATATATTCGTCTGGAGTAGTCAGGTTGTGGACGCCTCTGATTCGGGCCAATAAAGTATCGGCATCCTGGAAGGTCCAGGGGATAAAGGCCAGGAATCCTTTTGCATCAGCAGGCTTGCGGCTTTGAACCTCCCTGATTTTTATGAGGTGCTCAAAACGCTCTTCCAGGGTTTCAACATGCCCAAACATCATAGTGGCAGATGTTGTAATATGTTGTTGGTGAGCTTCTTGCATTATATCTAACCATTCCTGTGCGCCACATTTTCCTTTTGAAATAAGGCGGCGAACCCTGTCAACAAGAATTTCAGCACCTGCACCTGGTAAGCTATCCAATCCCGAAGCTTTCAGTGCTTTCAGCACTTCACGGTGGGTGGATTTTTCCAGCTTGGTTATATGGGCAACTTCGGGTGGTCCGAGGGTATGTAATTTAATAGTAGGGTAGAGTCTTTCAACTGCTTAAACAGATCGGTATAAAAGGCTAGCCCTAATTCAGGGTGATGGCCACCCTGAAGTAATAACTGGTCGCCTCCCCAACGAATCGTTTCCTCAATCTTCTTTTTGTAGGTATCTATATCAGTTATATAGGCTTCAGCATGACCTGGAATTCTATAGAAATTACAGAACTTACAATTGGCGATACACACATTTGTCGTATTCACGTTACGATCTATCTGCCATGTAACTTTTCCGTGAGGGACCTGTTTTTTTCGCAGTTCATTTGCTACAAACATCAGCTCGGTGAGCGGAGCGTTTTGAAACAGGAATTGGCCTTCTTCAGCAGAAAGAAATTCGAATTGAAGGGCACGGTCATATAGTTGCTGCAGGTTCATACTTTAAATTGAAAGGCAAAAATAGGAAAGGATTTATTGGCTTGTGCATTTGTTTATTACCGGTGGTTAGGAAAATAGGGGTGGAAGAACTAATTTAATTGGATAAAAGCAGCCATTTTAGAAACGGGCTGTCATTTAATTACGTATTGCCTATTATCCAGATTGTTGTATAAATCGGTTGCATGTCAAAAATGTGGTTATTGCCAATTCTGCTGCTCCTTATGGGGAAAGGCCTAAAGGCCCAGGAAGAATTTGTGCCACCCCCTTCAAAGCTGATCACCAAGTTTTCATTCCGATTACTTACTGGAGGAATTATAACATTTAAAGCCCATCTTAATAATTATAAAGACACCCTGAACTTCATTCTGGATACAGGAAGTGGCGGTATTTCTCTTGATTCAATGACTACTTTACGATTGAATCTGAAAACGGAAATGAGTGACAGGACAATCAGGGGTATTGCCGGAATCAGACAGGTTCGATTTGCTTACAATAATAGTCTGGAGATTCCCGGACTTAAAATGGATAGTCTGAATTTTCACATCAACGATTATGAAGTACTCACCAGTTCTTATGGGGAAAAGATAGATGGGATTATGGGATATGCTTTTCTTTCGAGATACATCGTTAAGATAGACTATGATAGTTCCAAGATATATGTGTACAGCAAAGGAACATTCAAATATCCCCGTGGTGGATTTCTCATCAGGCCCATTTTGGTGAACCTGCCCATTATCAATACTACTGTAAGAGATGCAAAAGAAATGCTGCATCGATATTATTTTGATACAGGAGCAGGTATGTGTCTTTTGTTATCGAGTGATTTTGTGAACGACAGTTTATTTGTTAACACAAGCAAGCGTTGGTATGCCACACAGGCTGAAGGATTAGGAGGTAAAGCCTCAATGAAGCAGGGGGTAGTGAAGCAGGTTCGAATAGGACCTTATAAGTTTAAGAACGTACCTACTTTTATATTTGAAGATGAGTTCAATGTAACATCCTATCCATATCTCGGTGGATTGATAGGGAATGATTTGCTACGTCGGTTCAATGTAATTCTCAATTACGACCGCAGAGATATTTATCTTATGCCGAACTCTCATTTCCATGATCCTTTCGATTATTCATATACCGGGTTGGGAATGTATGTTATTGATGGGGAGATACGGATTGTGGATGTGATGCCTGAATCGCCAGCCATGGAAGCCGGCTTCAAACCTGGAGATATAGTATTGGCAGTTGAGAACAATTTCACCAGTAATATCCAGGCCTATAAGGCATTATTGCAAACTCCGGGTGGGAAGTTGAAAGTGCTGGTGCTGCGGGAAGATGGGCCGGTGTTGCTGACGTTGAAGGTGAAGAGTATTATGAATTAGGCTGGATGCTGAGTGCTGGATGCTTAAGGCTAAAGGCGAATACATTTTATAACCGGGAAGTCGGGAAGAATATTTGTGATATTATGAGGCCCTTATTTGAAGAGGTGCGTGAAGACACGCACCTAATCTTGGGTTATGAACTTCGGCCCTCTAGAACTTTTGGAACTTATTAAACTTTTGAACATTTCTCTTTATAACCGGGAAGTCGGGAAGAATATTTGTGATATTATGAGGCCCTTATTTAAAGAGGTGCATGAAGACAGGCACCTAAGCATGGGTTATGCACTTCGTTCCTCTGGAACCTTTGGAACTTATTGAACTTTTGAACATTTCTCTTTATAACCGGGAAGTCGGGAAGAATACTTGTGATATTATGAGGCCCTTATTTAAAGAGGTGCGTGAAGACACGCACCTTAGCGTGGGTTTTGAGCATCTGCCCTCTGGAACATCTTGAACATCTTGAACTTTTTGAACATACTCTCACTGTAACACATAGGAACATTAAACCTTAAACCCTTAAACTTTAAACTCCTATGGTACTTTTCGAACCTATTGAACCTTTTGAACATCTTAGAGTTTTTCCCCCAGTTTGTCGTTAATTTGCTCCCGAAAACTTACTTAATGATTCAACTGGAAAAATTCACCTTGCCCAATGGGTTGCGTGTTGTGGTAAATGAGGATCCTTCTACGCCGATGGCGGTGGTGAACGTACTTTATGATGTAGGCTCAAAAGACGAGAATCCTGAAAAAACAGGCTTCGCCCATCTTTTCGAACACCTGATGTTTGGCGGTTCTATCAACGTCCCCGATTTCGAAACACCCCTGCAAATGGCAGGAGGTGAAAACAATGCCTACACCA
Source organism: Chitinophagaceae bacterium (assembly GCA_044220885.1). GTDB lineage: Bacteria > Bacteroidota > Bacteroidia > Chitinophagales > Chitinophagaceae > Endoryza. The sequence continues at coordinate 15,970 of JBGAQE010000036.1, read as the reverse complement.
GCGCCGACCTCACCAATTACTATATACAGCTTCCTTCAGAAAACCTGGAAACAGCTTTTTGGATGGAGAGCGATCGTATGTTATCGCTCGATTTCAATGATAAGACACTTGAAGTACAGAGAAAAGTAGTGAGTGAGGAATTCAAGGAACATTACCTCAATAAACCCTATGGAGATGTATGGTTTAAGATGAGGGAAATGGCGTATAAAGAACATCCCTACCGCTGGCTCACTATCGGAAAGGACCTATCGCATATTGAAAATGCTACATTGGAAGATGTGAAAGCATTCTTCTTTAAACATTACACGCCTTCCAATGCTATTTTAGTTGTAGCAGGACAAGTGAAATTGGAGGAAGTGAAAAGACTAGCTGAAAAATGGTTTGGTGATATTCCAGCCGGAGAAAAATATGTGCGAAATATTGCACCAGAACCAGCCCAAAAAGAAGCAAGAAGAATGGAAGTGACAGCTGCAGTTCCATTAGATGCTTTTTATAAATGCTGGCATATGGAAAGCCGTTTAGAAAAAGGATATTTTGCCGCCGACTTAATTACTGAAGTACTGGGTGGAGGTGGCTCCAGCCGGTTGTATCAAACATTGGTAAAAGAGAAAAAACTTTTCAGTGGCATTGAATGCTATCATATGGGTACTGTAGATCATGGTCTCCTTACCATTGAAGGGAAACTGGTGAAAGGAGTTACTATGGCCGAAGCTGAAAAGGCGGTTGATGAAATAATCGAGAAATTAAAACAGGATGGCATAAGCGATAAAGAACTCACTAAGATCAAGAATAAGACAGAAGCTGCCATCGCTTTTGAAGATATGAGCGTAATGGCACGTGCTAATAGCCTGGCTTTTTATGAGCTGCTTGGTGATGCCGCCCTTTTTCATTCAGACCGGGAGAAATACTTTGCCATAACAGCGGATGATATACTTCAATATAGCCGTAAGATTTTTGATGTCAATAATTCGAATACGCTTTGTTATTATAGTAGCCTGTAAAAATTGACTATGTCAAAACACGAGACGACACATTCAGATAAGCATCCTAAGCAGGATTTCCAGGTAGAAAGAATCGCTTTTTTCAGCGATGCAGTATTTGCTATAGCCCTTACTTTGCTAATAATTGAATTCAGGCCTCCTCATATTTCAAAGGAAACGACTTATGCTGAATTGTGGCATGATTTGATTCATATGAAATTCAAGCTGGCTTCTCTTATTTTTAGTTTTTCTCTTATCATCAATTATTGGATGAAGCATCATACGCTTTTTAAACATATTCAGCAACTATAATAATGAGGTGCTACGTGCCAATATGTGGATATTACTACCAGTAATTTTTTTTCCTTTCAGCACCTCTTTTCTTTATGAAGTGTTGGAGGTAAATGATTCCAATATGGATTTACTTATTCTTCCTTTCAGGGTGTTTATATTAAATAACATACTGGCATCTGTAGCTACATATTATTTCTATTGGGTTGTGATGAAGAAAAACAGGGCTTTTGCTTTTTCCTGGGATACTATTGAAGAAAAATTATTCTCAGAACAATTAATAGTATTTGCAATATGCTTTACAGCGGTATTACTTCTTTCTTTTATAACAATGGAATATTGTAGCCTTGGATTGCTGCCAATTATTGCATTCAGGTTCCGTCGCCGTACTTTATTAAAATCACAAAAGCTTAGAACAACAAATGCTAAATAGAACCATTGCGCCTCCAATAACGGAACCTGTTAACTTTTCCATTAAAGTACCCCCTTGTGAGAAGATGATTCTCGAGAATGGCGTTGAAGTTTATATGGTGAATATGGGAACAGAAGATACCCTGCAGATCAATTGGGTGTTTTTTGCTGGAAATTGGTATGAAGAAAAAAAGACAGTTGCGGCATCCACCAATTATCTTTTGAAAAATGGTACAACTTCACGTAATGCCTTTGAGATAAATGAGCATTTTGAATATTATGGTGCCTATTTGAACAGGAGTTGTTATACCGAAACAGCGGAAGTTACTCTTCATTGTTTATCAAAACATGTAAATCATTTGCTACCTGCTGTGGCAGAATTATTTACAGACGCTACCTTCCCACAAGAGGAAAGAGATACCTATGTACAGAACTCAAAGCAGCGATTGAAAGTTGGCTTGCAGAAGAGTGATTTTGTTGCAGGCCGTCTTATAGATGCGCGATTGTTTGGTGAAGCGCACCCTTATGGGAAGTATAATATGCCGGAAGATTACGATCATTTGTTGTGTGAGGATATGCGATCGTTTTATGATGCACATTATAAAAATGGGCATTGTATTCTTTTTATTGCAGGAAGGATTCCAGATGATTTGCCTGCTGAAATTGAAAAAACATTCGGTCAGTTGCCATGGCAATCGCACCGTTTACATAGTACAGAGAAAAGTCATATTGTAACGCCATCCTTCGAGCAGAAATCCTTGGTAACTATCGACCCCAATGGAGTGCAGGCAGCGATTAGAATTGCACGTCCCTTCCCCAACAGACATCATCCCGACTTCATGAAAGCGATGGTATTGAACAATGTGTTTGGTGGATTTTTCGGATCAAGGCTTATGGCCAATATCAGGGAAGATAAAGGCTACACCTATGGAATTTATAGTTATCTGATGAACCATATCCATGAAAGTGGCTGGATGATCAGTACAGAAGCAGGCCGTGATGTAAGTCAGGCCACCATCGATGAAGTTTATAAGGAAATGGAATTACTTCGTGAGGAACCCATTGATGAAGAGGAATTACAGATTGTCCGCAACTATATGATTGGCTCCATTTTAGGCGATCTGGACGGTCCCTTCCAGGTAATAGCCAGATGGAGGAACCTGATACTTAACAAACTCGATGAAGATTATTTTTATAGAAGTCTTGATGTGATTAAAACTGTTTCAGCAGAAGAATTACAAGAGCTATCCCGCAAATACCTGAAGCCGGAAGAGTTTTATGAATTGGTTGTAATTTGATGGAGCATCAGTGGCAATGCAGTAACTTGTAGTAAAATTGTTGGTATGAAATTCATCATGCGCATCATTGTCACTTCTATCATCGCCTATGGATTATCTAAGATACTCTCAGGTATTCATGTGATAGATTTCTGGACAGCTATAGCACTGGCTGTTGTGTTAGCCATACTGAATGCTATTGTAAAGCCGATATTTATTATTCTAACCCTTCCAATAACTCTAATTACATTCGGTCTCTTTCTTTTTGTAATTAATGCAGGTATTATTCTGCTTGCAGATAAATTACTTGAAGGATTCAGTGTTGATGGATTCTGGTGGGCGCTTTTGTTCAGTCTCCTGCTTTCAGTAGTTACTTCCGTTTTGTATAAGGAAGATAACAATCAAAAAGGCAAGGCGGTAGAATAATATAGCTATTTCCTTCTTCTTCATTTTACTTTACCTTTAGGTACTAATTATCCATTGTACTTATGTTATTCGAAAGAAAAGATTTATCTGATGAGCAATTGCTGCAATTTTATCGCCGCTTGCTATGGCCACGGATGATTGAAGAGAAGATGCTTGTCTTGCTTCGTCAGGGTAAAATCAGTAAGTGGTTTAGTGGTATTGGTCAGGAAGCGATTGCAGTAGGTGCTGCTTTAGCTTTGGAAGAAGACGAATGGATAATGCCTTTACACCGGAATCTCGGTGTTTTCACTACACGAAATATGCCTTTGTATAGATTATTCCAGCAATGGCAGGGAGCCAGAGAAGGATATAGTAAGGCAAGAGAAAGAAGCTTCCATTTCGGTACTCGCGAGCATCATATTTGTGGCATGATTTCTCACCTTGGTCCACAACTGGCTATTGCCAACGGAATAGCCTTAGCAAATAAACTTCGAAAAGATAATAAGGTAGCACTCGCTTTCAGTGGTGATGGCGGAACCAGTGAAGGAGATTTTCATGAAGCGTTGAATACTGCTGCTGTGTGGGATTTACCAGTAATATTTGTAATCGAAAACAACGGATACGGATTAAGCACACCTGTAAATGAACAGTATCGCTGCGATAGTCTTGTTGATAAGGCTATTGGTTATGGTATGCAGGGAGTAAAAATTGATGGTAACAATCTTCTTACAGTATATGATACCATAAAAGGGGTCAGACAATATTGTATAGATCATCAGAAGCCATATTTTATAGAGTGCATGACATTTCGTATGAGAGGTCATGAAGAAGCGAGTGGTACAAAGTATGTTCCCAAGCATTTATTTGAAATTTGGGAACAGAAAGATCCTGTGGCCAATTTTGAAAAGTATCTTATCTCGCAGAATTTACTTACAGATGTATCCATTGAAAGTATACGTGCTGAATTCAAGGAAAAGATCGAAAGTGAATTAGCAGTAGGTTTTGATACAACAGAAGTGATTGCAGATACTGACGAAGAATTGTCAGATGTTTTTGCAAAAGATGAACGAAGGAATGTTGAAGTGTTACGCAACTATACAAAAGAAGGAGCTCCTGAAAAAAGGATTATCGATGCCATTAGTGAAGGACTTCGGCAATCGATGCAGCAGCATCCTAATCTGATATTGATGGGACAGGATATAGCGGAGTATGGTGGTGCATTCAAGATTACTGAAGGTTTTGTTGCAGATTTTGGAAAGGAGCGGGTAAGGAATACACCATTATGCGAAAGTGCCATTGTGGGAGCAGCATTGGGATTGAGTTTGGAAGGATATAAGAGTATGATGGAAATGCAGTTTGCAGATTTTGTAACTGTAGGGTTCAATCAGATAGTAAACAATCTTGCCAAAATATATTATCGTTGGGGACAGAATGCCGATGTGGTGATTCGAATGCCAACGGGTGGTGGAGTAGGAGCGGGTCCATTTCATAGTCAGAGCAATGAAGCCTGGTTTACCCATGTGCCAGGATTGAAAGTGGTATACCCTTCCACTCCTGAAGATGCAAAGGGGTTGATGATAGCTGCGATCAATGATCCGAATCCGGTTTTATTTTTTGAGCATAAGGCATTGTACAGAAGTGTTAGCGGTCCTGTTCCTTCCGACTATTATGAAATTGAAATCGGGAAGGCGCGTATTGAGCAGGAAGGCGAGGATATTACAATTATAACTTACGGAAGTGGGGTTCATTGGGCAAAGGAATATGCGGTGTCGCATCCTGAGCATTCCATATATATATTGGATTTGCGAACCCTGGCTCCATTGGATTATGATGCTATTCAGAAGTCGGTTATAGCAACGGGGAAAGTAATATTATTACACGAGGATACCTTAACTGGTGGAATAGGGGGAGAGATAGCAGCCTGGATAGGGGAGAATTGTTTTGAGAGTTTGGATGCTCCGGTTATGCGCTGTGCTTCATTAGATACGCCGATACCATTTAATTTGGAGTTGGAAAGGAATTTTATGGCGAAGTCGAGATTATTAGGGGAGGTGGTGAAGAAATTGGTGGAGTATTAGGGGTTGTGTTTTACAACTACGGATGCCATCCTACCCCCGGATGTCATCCTGGGGTGGATGGCATCCTATACCCAAGATGACATCCGGGGGGTAGGATGGCATCCTGAAGTTTTACTCAATACCGAACTTAAAGTCTAGATAATGTGACAACTGCGCCTGATGCTCCCTGAAAAAATTCTCTTTTCCTCCAAATAGTTCAAACACCTTTTCTTTATTAATGATTGAGGGTAAATTATGTAGGAAATCCTGATAAGAGCTGTAAGATAATCCTCCAGTTTATTAGTTATACCGTGATGCACATGATTCCAATTTGTATATAGTACCATTCTCTTCATATACTCTTCGTCTACAACTTCAATATCTTTAAATGGTGAACTGAAAAGTCCACCATGCCTTTCATATTTAATATTCATCCACCCCGTGTGTGAAATGAATAGGCATCTTAAAGTTTCTGTCAGGAATTCATCTACAGTATCAAATTCCATTTTTTACTTCTTCATCTATTTCTTTTACCTGCAGGAAAAAATGAAAGTGATTAGGTATAAGGTTGTAGGAAAAAGAATCCACATACTCGGATAGGTATTGTTCAGATTTGAAAAGGAATCTGTTATAATCCTGAGTGGCTTGAAATAATTGAAGTTTGGAATGAGCCCTGTTATAGACGTGATAGTACTTCCCACTTTCAAAAGCGCCTGATATTTCGGATTTATAGGCATATGAGACCAATTTTATTTTAGATCTCAAAGCTATAACGGTTATGTGAATGCTAAAGTAGGTTTAGTGGTGGGGTACAAGATGTGTTTTACAACTACGGATGCCATCCTACCCCCCGGATGTCATCCTAGGGGTAGGATGGCATCCTATACCCAGGATGGCATCCGGGGGGTAAGATGACATCTCCTATCGAATCGATTTTAAAAACGCCCAACTCAATGGCACCTGCTCTACTGATCTCGATGACTCATCTTCAATAAACATATAAGCCACTTTTTGCTTTCTACCTATACGTACAATTTCAGCAATATCGATATCACCAATTCCTAATGTGCAGTTACTTTCTACATCAGCCTGACCGTTTACACTACCAGGTGTTCCTTTAGCTCTGTCTTTTAAATGCATAAGCTTAAACCTGCCTGGATATTTTTTTAGAAGTGTAACAGGATCTTGCCCGGGTTGCTTTATCCAGAATACATCCATCTCAAAATTGATATAAGAAGGATATCCGCCTGGTATAGAATTTGAATATAGTAACCTTGGATTCGCACTATTAGGAAGAATAGTTACAGTGGTTTCCGGGAAACCTTATCAGCAATATATTAAGGAAAGCATTTGGCAACCTTTAGGAATGAAGACTTCTGAATGGGAATATGCCAATGTAGCTCCGGATAAACTGGCTCATGGTTATCGCTGGTTGAATGAAACATGGAATGAAGAAACTCTATTGCACGATAAAGCTGATGGTTCCTGGGGTGCTATGGGAGGAATGATAAGTTCAATTGATGAGTTCAGTAAATATATGGCGCTGCATCTTTCAGCATGGCCTCCATCGAATGCTCCTGATAATGGACCTGTAAAAAGAAGTTCTGTTCGTGAAATGCACCATCCATGGCGTGTTAATGGAATGAATGTGAATTACAAGTATACAGATGGCAGATCTTGTCCAGTAGTAAGCGCCTATTGTTATGGACTGGGTTGGATGCGCGATTGTGATGGCAGGGAATATATTTCCCATAGCGGAGGTTTACCTGGATTTGGAAGCCAATGGCGTATTATGCCTGATTATGGTATCGGCGTTGTTGCTTTTGCGAATCGAACTTATGCAAATGTTGGACAAGTGAATATGCAGGTGCTTGATACTCTCATAAAACTTGCTCAATTGCAACCAAGAGAGCTTCCTTCCTCAGCAATATTGGAGAAAAGGAAGAATGAATTAGTGAAGTTATTACCAGATTGGAAAAGTGCTGAGCAATCTGGAATATTTGCAGAAAACTTCTTTCCAGATTATCCGATTGATACACTTAAAAAATATGCTCAAGAGCTTTATTTAAAAGCTGGAAAGATAAATGGTGTGCAACAAGTGAAAGCTGAGAATCAGCTTCGAGGCTCTTTTATTATAGAAGGTGAAAAGACAAATATCGAAATATATTTCACTCTATCACCCGAGAACCCAGCATTAATTCAGGAATATCATATCAAGGAAGCCATAAAGCAATAGACTATTGTAGAAATGATAGTAGGTTTAATGCCAGCAAATCTCTTCTGCTTTGGTTATTATATTTGGAAAATTAGCATGCGCATTATTGCATAGAATGATAATTGTTTTATTCCTCCCGATATTCCGGATGATTTGAGTTTTGTATCCTGGATTATCTCCATTATGCATTACGATTCTGCCATAATAAGTATTATCTGGAAGATCCCAACCAAAACCATAGTGGGAAAAAGTTCCGTCTTTTAAACGTTGGGAGCTAAATGCTTCTTCAAGTGTATTTGCACTAACTAATTTACCACTATATAAAGCCTGGTCCCACTTCAATAGATCAGCTGCTGTAGAACTGATTCTTCCGGGTCCTTTGCGATTTCCCAACCAGATAGTATAATTGGAGGAAGGGAATGAATCAGCTCTTATATATTCATTTTTTTCCCGAACAAGAATATGACCGATTGCAAAATTCTTTATTGCTGCTTTTTCTGTTAATGTCCTGATATCAGTGTTTTTCATTTGAAGTGGTTTGAAAATCCACTCTCTGCACATAGCAATAAAGTCTTTTCCCGATGCTTTTTCGGCAATGCTTGCTAATAACACATATCCGGTATTGCTGTATTCATATTTTGTACCGGGTTCAAATTGAGAAGGAGGTGCATATTTATTCAGATAGGCGATGATGTCGTTATTGTTAGCCACTTTAGATTTATCCCAATGACTATCCATCACAGCCTGATAATCGGGGAGTCCGCTTGTGTGTGTTAGCAATTGACGGATGGTGATTCCTTTATAGGGTATGTCCAGATATTTTTCAACCAGATCATCAAAACCTAATTTGCCTTTATCTTTTAGCATCATAATGATCATGGCAGTGAACTGTTTTGATACTGATGCCAGTTCAAAGATGTCAGTTTTTTCGAGAGGTACTTTTTGTGCAAATTCCCGATAGCCGAAAGATTTGTAATATACAGGGGTGCCCTTTTCCGCCACCAATATAACGCCACTGAAATCATTTTGAGATTGAATGAGGGAGTCTAATCGAACTTGTAAGTTGGATTGAGAAGTTGCGAAGAGAGGTAGAAATAGAAAAAAGAATTGTTTCATACTAGTTGTTTTTTACTAGGGGAGATGTCATCTTACCCCCAAGATGTCATCTTGGGGGTAAGATGACATCTCGAATTTCGCTATTTTATTTTCCTGAACAGTAAATGTTGAACCCTGCCACTATTCACCTCAAAGCCAGTAACAATCCCCTTCTTATTCCTTAAAAATCGAATATGGTCCATCCACCAGGTATCGTTTTCGAATTGGTCAGGTGCTAATCTCGACAATTTGAAATCCGGGTATTTTCTATGCTGTAACATTAATGTATCGTTTATTTGTTCTATTGAATAGAAAGATTCAGTTTCATCATTATAGTATTTCCCAATGTATTCTTTTGGATTCAGCGGAATTTGTGTCTTTGGTTGTCTGTAATAAGTTTGTCTTCCATTGGCATTTTCAATTACGAGTTCATTCACTGTTTCTTTTCCGTTCATATCAATAAAATGAAAAGTAAGGCCTGACATTTCATATGTATTGTCATCAACCTTAAAAACTGTTTGATTACCGGCAGTGTTTGGCTGAGAGTTTATTGAAACAAGAAACTTTCTATGATAATGCCAGTGTTTGCTTCTGGAAAATAGCTTAAATACGTCCTATACCCAGCATCAGCTCCACCATGACTGATTTGTTTATACCCTTTATACTCATTAATTACTAAGCCAAAAGCATAATCGATCTTCTTATTACCATTTAATATACCAGTGGTGAACATTTTATTAATGAGGTCTTTTCCTCCCACCTGACCGCTTTCGAAATTGAGTAACCATTTTGCTTCGTCTTCCACTGTAGTGAAAAGGCTTGTTGCACCAACTGTGGAATAGCTTAATACACTATGTCTGAAAACATTTTTTGGTCCTGGATAATAGGAATAGGCCCTGTTTTTAACCAATTCCTGATAGTTGTCGTGAAAATGGGTACTACTCATTCCCAGCGGAAGGAAGATGTTCTTGTTGCAGTATTCACGTAAGGACAAACCGCTTATTTTCTTCACGATTTCACCCAGCAAGGTATAGCCTGTATTACAGTACATATACTGTTCGCCGGGACTAAAATTCAATTCTTTCTGGGTGGATACTAATTTAATCACCTGATCCTGGGTTATCACATCATCTAATTGCCATCCTGCGATTGCTAATAATTGCCATTGGTCCCGAAGTCCGCTGGTGTGATTGATTAAATGTTGAATAGTTATCTTTTTTCCGAAATCAGGTACATAGTCGAGGTATTTCCTGATATCATCTGTAAGGGAAAGCTTCCCTTCTTTTTCAAGTAACAGTATACTGAAAGCAACTACTTGTTTTGATAGAGAGGCAATATGGAATATTGTAGAAGAAGTTATTGGAATATCATATTCAAGGTTAGCGGTTCCATATCCGTTTTTAAAAACCAATTGACCGTTTTGGATAATGGCAACGGCTGCTCCGGGTGTTTTAGAGTTGTAGTTGCTGAAAATGCGGTCAATCTTTTTGGCAGTTGAATCTGGGATTGTTTGAGCGAACAAACAAGCTGGGAAAAGCAAAAAGAGGATAAGTTTTGTAAACATATTGTTTGTTACTAGTTGTTTTTTACAAGTGAAAGCTAATGTGTGATTGGGTTGCTTATGATAAGTTTGCATGCCATTTCCATCCTCAATAACGAATTCATTTATCTCCGCTTTCTTTTCTATATCAACAAAATGGAAAGTCAGCTCTGCCATCTTGTATGTATTGTCATCGATTTTAAAAACAGTTTGCTCTCTGGCAATATTTGGCTGAGAGCGCAAAAGATTTGACAAGAAACTTCCCCTTACTAAAAGTAAATCCGATACGATCCCCGTTATAAGCATAATAATCACCAACTAGTTTTTTTAATATTAAACTATCTGCTTTATTTTTCTTTGCTTCATTAGTTGCTATTACCTTTTTTGGTAGCAGTACATCTGCAATTAAACTGTTTAAATAGAATGTGGAAATAGTTGCGAGGTTGCTGAATATGATAATGCCAGTTTTTGTTTCTGGAAAATAGCTTAAATACGTCCTATACCCAGCATCAGCTCCACCATGACTGATTTGTTTATACCCTTTATACTCATTAACTACTAAGCCAAAAGCATAATCAATCTTCTTATTACCATTTAGTACACCAGTCGAGAACATTTTATTTATCACGTCTTTCCTCCCACCTGACCTGTTTCGAAATTCAGTAACCATTTTGCTTCGTCTTCCACTGTAGTGAACAGGCTTGTTGCACCAACAGTAGAATAGCTCAATACACTATGTCTGAAAACATTTTTTGGTCCTGATAATAGGAATAGGCCCTGTTTTTAACTAATTCCTGATAGTTGTCGTGAAAATGGGTACTACCATTCCCCAGCGGAAGGAAGATGTTCTTGTTGCAGTATTCACGTAATGACATGCCGCTTATTTTCTTCACGATTTCACCCAGCAAGGTATAGCTGGTATTACAGTACATATACTGTTCGCCTGGACTAAAATTCAATTCTTTTCTGGTGATACTAATTTAATCACCTCCGATCCTGGTTATCACATCATCTCCATCACATCCTGCGATAGCTAATAATTGCCATTGGTCCCGAAGTCCGCTGGTGTGATTGATTAAATGTTGAATGGTTATTTTTTTTCCGAAATCAGGTACATAGTCGAGGTATTTCCTGATATCATCTGTAAGGGAAAGCTCTCTTTTTCAAGTAACAGTATACTGAAAGCAACTACCTGTTTTGATAGAGAGGCAATATGGAATATTGTAGAAGGGGAGATTGGAATATCATATTCAAGGTTAGCGGTTCCATATCCGTTTTTAAAACCAATTGACCGTTTTGGATAATGGCAACGGCTGCTCCGGGTGTTTTAGAGTTGTAGTTGCTGAAAATGCGGTCAATCTTTTGGTCGTTGAATCTGGGAGTGTTTGAGCGAACAAACAAGCTGGGAAAAGCAAAAAGAAGATGTTTTGTAAACATATTGTTTGTTACTAGTTGTTTTTTATATGTGGCAGATGCCATCCTACCCCCCCGGATGCCATCCTGGGGGGTGGATGGCATCCTATACCCAGGATGGCATCCGGGGGTAGGATGGCATCCGTATACAAAATCCCTAATCCAAAAACGCCTTCTTAAACCCAGGCACCTTCCTGTTCTTCGTCGCCTGCTCATACGCATACGCTATCGCAATCAACTCTCCCTCCTTATAGGCCCCGGCAAAAAACGAAAACCCTACCGGTAAATCATATACCCATCCTCCCGGAACGGAGATATGCGGATAACCCACATCGCCGCCGGCTGCGTTAAGAAACTCATCTCCCCAGCGGTCTCCATACATAACATCAATACGCAGGATGGCCCCATAGTTGTGCCTGCAATTGCATCCAGCTTGTTGGCAGCTATAAGATCATCAATTATTTTTCTTGATACATCTCTTCCTTTTGCCAATGCTTCCAAATAATCCTTATCAGTTAACCCCTTACTTTTCTCACTAGCCTCTAATAATTCCTGCTTGAAATAAGGCATGGCTTTATCTTCATTCTGCTGGTTGAAGGTTATCACATCCTGCAATGTCTTTATCTTATGATTTGTTCCTGACAGATAAGCATTCAACCCCGCTTTGAATTCATTTCTGAAAATAGTGCCTTCGTACCTCCCTAATTCATTGATCTTATCTACAAATTCAATATCTACAATCGTTGCTCCCTGCGCTTTCAACACTTCAATATTCTTTTCCAGTAAACGGTTGATGAACTGATTCTTGCTTTTCTTCTTCAAATCAACTCCAATTCTCTTTCCTTTCAGTCCGTTAGCATCAAGATACTTTGTATAATCTGGCGCTGCCTTATCCTTACTATTAGCTGTAACCGCATCTTTCTCATCTATTCCTGCCAATGCGCCAAGGAAGATGGCAGCATCTTTTACTGTTCTTGCCAGCGGACCAGCAGTATCCTGGGTAGATGATATAGGAATGATACCAGTGCGACTTAATAATCCAACAGTAGGTTTGATGCCAACAACACCGTTTACAGAAGCCGGACAAGTTATAGATCCATCGGTTTCTGTACCAATGGCAACAGCACAAAGATTGGCTGCAACGGCTACTCCCGTACCTGAACTGGAACCACAAGGGTTATGATCCAATACATAGGGCATCTTTGTTTGTCCACCTCTACTGCTCCAGCCCGATGAAGAACTTGTAGAGCGGTAATTTGCCCACTCACTCAAATTTGTTTTTCCTAATAACACAGCACCCGCTTCCCTTAGTTTGGCAACAATGAATGCATCTTTTGAAGCAATATTTCCAGTAAGCGCCAAAGCGCCTGCTGTTGTCATCATCTTATCGCCAGTATCGATATTATCTTTTATTAGGACAGGAATTCCGTGTAACGGTCCTCTAAGCTTACCCGATTTTCTCTCAGCATCCATGGCTGTTGCAATGCTTATTGCATCGGGATTTATCTCAATAACCGCATTCAGCTTAGGGCCAGCTTTGTCAATCTTGTTGATACGATCGAGATATGCTTGAGTAATAGATTGAGATGTCAATGCCCCGCTTTTCATCTTTTCCTGTAAAGCATCTATTGTTATTTCATTCAACTCGAAACTATCTGTTTCTGGTTTGTCGGAAACAGGAGTATACTTTTCTTTGGGCGTTTCATTACAAGCTGCGAATGTTAAAGCAGTTATAGATAAACCCGTTAATGAACTGTTGCGCAAAAAATTCCTTCTGTTCATAGCATGTTGTTTTGGTAAGTTATGGCTGTGGTTATTCTCCCGGATGATATGTTTTCTCTACATGTTTCAATACATCTTCCTTATAGAATAACACATCCTTGAATTGACCTTTACTGTACATCACCGATTGGTCGAAGAAGTGTGGTGATTTTGGGTCTCCACTTTCTCCACCTGCCAATAATGATTTTGCCTTTATCTTCTTTCCGAATTCTACAGCACAAATGAAACTGTTTCCATTTACACCATACCTTTTTACTGTACCTGGATAAGGGCGGCTTGTATACGAAGGCAGCATGCCCCATGTAGATGAAACAAAACCGACAGGAATACTTGGCTGGCTGTCATCAAACTTATTATCGATGGCATTTGAAATTCGTTGGAAGCGATTGATTTCTCCCCATGGTAATTGCCATCGTCCGAATTTCTTTTCTAAATCTTTTATAGTCGTTAATAATGGAGGAAGCAATATTTCGGGAGTGGCTGTTTCTGCAAAACGCTTCGATTTTTCAACAACACCATCTTCTTCGTCTTCAATCATCTTGGTACGGAAAATAGCTGGAAGAATACGTTGTCCCCATTCTACAGCCAATGTAGTGGCGATAGAATTTTCATTACAACGGAAATCCCAATTCTTCAAAATGGCAATCGGTCCAACCAGATAGGCATATATGCTATCTGTTGGCTTTATGTTTTTTTCAAAGGATGCTACTAATGATGGAATTAATATTTCGAATGCTGTAAGATAATTGTCGTAGCCAGCTTTTATAACCTTATCAATCGTATATGCTTTCTCACTATTTAATACACGCACTGCATTTAAGCCCCTGAAATTTTCTGGATCAGGTGCCATGTATTTTGGATAGTCTGCTGGCTTGGGACTATAAATCCCAGCCGCCGTGAAAGGAGTGGAATTACAGTTCTGCACCCATCCGGTTTCAGGGTTGTATATATGTACTGTTTCATCTACCGTATGTAATCCTTTCCATTCTGTAGAAGAAGTGGAGCCATCTACCGGTTTTGTCCAGTCAATAGAAGGATCTCGTTTTGGAATGCGATTACCATGCCAATAGGCAATGGTTCCATTGGCATCTGCATACACTGTATTGTTGGAAATGTTTCCGTTCAATGCCATTGTTTTCTTGAAAGCTTCAAAGCCATTAGCTTTTGTACGTTGCCAGCATTGTATCAATCCGTTCATGATACGGTTATCCGCCTTCATACTTAAGAACTGACCATTCCGTTTTGCCATTATAGGTCCATGCTGTGTGAATATAGCCTGGATGGTTTTTGTTTCAATACTTCCGCCCTTTTTATAGCTGATAGCAATATCTTTCTGGATGGCTTTCTTAGTTGTATTATCATATTGATAGGTCCAACCCTTATCAGTCTTTTCTAATTTCTCTATATAAGTATCTGCAGCATCGATATAGCAGGAAGTATGCATCCATCCGCAATTCTCATTAAACCCCTGGTACACGAAGAACTGTCCCCAGGTAACGGCACCATAGGCATTCAATCCTTCTTCACTAACCATATGTACTTCGGGACGGAAATAAAAAGTAACATGGGGATTGATATATAATATGGCATTACCCGATTCAGTAATTTTTGGTGCGAAGGCAAATCCATTTGAACCAGTGAGTATACCTTCTTCTTCACCAACTTTTTTCTTTTCCTGGTAGGCGATTGAATTGCTGGAATTGCCATAGAGTTTTGCCAGATCAGCAGTGGTTAAGTCGGCTGTACTGATGGCTCCGATACTTCCATCGGTCCATAGTAGAGGATACCAGGGTTCAAAGTGTTGTAATAATGCCGGACGAACTTCCGGATGCTTGTAGAGATAATAGTTCATGCCATCAGCAAATGCGTTGCAAAGTTTTTTCAACCAGGCTGGTGCATTCTTATAATCGTTCTTGGCTTCTGTTGAATCTATGATCATACGAATCAACAGGTCTTCATAGAACTCTGATTCCCCTTTTACTTCAGCCATCCTTCCCAGTTTCTCAACATAGTTCATCTCTACTCTGTTGAAATCATCTTCACACTGGGCATACATCAATCCGAAAACGGCATCGGCATCCGATTTTCCGTAGATATGGGGTATGCCCCAATTATCGCGGATGATGGTGACTTTCTTAGCCTGTTGTTCCCAACGGGCAATCGTTGATTTTGACAATGGCTGAGCCAATAGCTGCAATGGCAATAGCAGCAGGAGAAGGATTTTTTTCATACTCTAAAATAATGGATTCCACCGTCGGTTAAGTCATCGTCCTGTTTTTTATCTTACCGTGGGGGCAGATTTCTTTTTACTTGCTACTAATACTCAACAAAAACATTTTACCGCAGAGACGCGGAGGCGCAGGGAATACATCTCTACGTCTCCGCGTCTCCTATGTTTGTTTTTTGAACCACAAAGACTCAAAGATCACGAAGAAACACAAAGGGATTCCTTTTTGTTTGAAACTAATCTCATATTGAATATGCTTGCTCTCTTAGTATTCCTT
>JBGAQE010000243.1:0-3446 GCA_044220885.1 Chitinophagaceae bacterium | reverse complement strand
ATGGTTTTCTCTGCATAGCCAAAGGCTAAATCTTTTGTATGTGCCAAACTCATCCATTTCCAGGTAGTAAGTGCTTCTGGCATGGCGAAAGAGAATTCGATATCACCAGCGCTATCTGTTTTCAAGTCGGGGAGGAAGAAAGCGGTTTCGTTGAAGTTTTTACGGATTTGGATGGGGTTAGAATTAGCTGGAATTTCTGATTTGGTTTTCTCCGATGGGACATTGCCTTTCCATCCGGATTTATCTATTGCTATACCCGGGGCTCTACCCATCAATTGAACATCCAGATTGGAAGAAGTAATATTTCCTACTACTTTTGATTCAAGCATTTCCCTTTTGGGAATTCTATCAGATGAAGTTAATTGAAAATTTAGCTCATCATATTCTTTATCATCTGCAAAATAATCTTCAATGTATGTATCACGAGTTAAACCATCAGATGCGATAAATCCCAGATCTCCATTCAGTAATTGAGGAAAAGCTGAACTATTCCACAAAGCTGGTACTGAAATAGTATGAGGCTTGAATTGGTCAAGGGAGGCATCATACATGGTGGTTAGCATTTCTGCCAGCACTTTATCGGTCTTATATCCTTTTATGTGGACTTTCCATTTTTCGGTACTTCCTGGTAAAGTTTTATCCCTGAAAGTGCTAAAGCTTACTGTAAGTTCCTTGTTTGTAAATGGGATGGATACAGTGGCATTATCGGTATAGACCCTGTTATTTTTTATGAATGCAATGTCAAAGGCAATCCCCCCTCTGTCGGCTTCGCTGGTTTCGATTGAGAAATTCTTGTTGCCCTTAGTTGTAACTACAAATTGTTTTTCAGCCTCCTTATTTACCCTGGTTACATGATGTATAACCCAAATGCTATCAAGATTGGTCCTGATGGTATATGATAAATTATTGCCCGGTTCTATTATTGATTTTGAAGGTTCACTACCTGAAAGCAATTGATTAGTCATCTGCTGCTCCGGTTAATCAATCGTTTTTACGTCTTTAATTATAGTGCCATCTTTGTCAGTAGTACTAACTTCAATAGTATACCAGCCTTCTTTCAGGCGATTGTTCAATGATATTTTTCCATCTGCAACAGTGGTTGCCGAAATAAGGATTGGTTCTTTTTCTTTTTCCCAATTCGCTGGAATATTTTCGTCTTTGTAGATATCAAAGGGAAAGTATTGATGATATTCCGCTTCATTATATAAGAACTGATCAGGGGCAGACCAATATCTAATCCTGAAATCACGGGTAGGTTTTTTTAGTTTCTGGATGGAAATAGAAACTGTTGCTTTTTCAAAAACATTATTCATGTTTGTGGATGCCACAATCAATTCATTCAGACTGTCGGCTGGTAAGGATTCTGGAATATTCAGATTCAGTTTTATGCTTTGATACGCTACAGCTACATTGGTGTTTCCACTTCTCGTTTCTCCGTTGATATCGGTGATATCGGCATTGATTTCATAATAAAAAACCGGCTGACTTTTTTTGTCGATTAATGCATCAGGGATTGCCTTGAAGGGAATGGTAAAACTTCCATCAGCGGCGGTTTTGATATCACCATGGGCGATCTCCATTTCTTCCCGGCTGAAATTCGGCGCTATCTTGCCTCTATAAAAACCTGCCCAAATTGGAATTATGGTTCTTCTTACTACCCTGTAAGATACTTTGGCATCGTTGATGGCTCCTCCTGAATAGGAGATGGCGGTTCCTTTTACATTGATTGTTTCATTCAGTTTATAAGTTCCTTCCGGTTTATTTATAGTTACCTGGAATTTGGGTCGTTTATATTCTTCTACCGAAAAGTAAAGGGCATTATTCCCTGTTTCATCCTGAAGCCTGAATTGTCCGGTTAACTGTCCTAATGGCAAAGTAAATTTCCCTGAGTAAGAACCGAATTCGTTGGTTTTTACAAATAGAGAATCTTTTTTCTCCCCATTGGCATCGTAGAGTAATATATTGGTCTCTTTATTTGGGACAATACTATTTTTTTGAGTTTTGTTAGTTTGCTCAATCAGTATCCCTTTGAAATAAAGTATTTGGCCGGGTCTGTAAATGGAACGGTCTGTAAATAGGAATGACTTGTAAGTTGCCTCGTCTTTTATTTCCTGCCCTCTACTATACGAGTTGAAATTCTGGTCGTCCATAAAAAGATAATCGCCTTCCTTACTGAGCTCCAAACTAAATGAATTGTTTGTATTGGTCCTTGATTCCTCAATATGAAAGAATCCGTTTTTGTCGGTAACCAGGTTTTCGCCTTTTCTTTTTTGGTAACTGTTTTTTTGTGAGTCATAGTAACGATACCAAACCTGTACATTGGTGCGGGCTTGTGGTTGGCCCGATTCCCGGTTTACTACATAGAAATCATTTCCGTTATTAAGCCATGCGAGGGATGATACGTAGATATATTGTATAGCGAGATTGCTTTCCTCCACACTGAAATCTTTGCTGGTGCTGGTGAAGATGGCATATTCTCCAATAGGCAACCCATCCACTTTTATCTCTACATTATGATCAAGGAAATCTTTTGTTGCAGGAAGTTCTTGCTGATAAGCTAGTAAAGGGTTTATTTTTTGCAGATGCTGCCAATAATCTTTTTCCCAGT
The DNA here is from genome assembly GCA_044220885.1 of Chitinophagaceae bacterium. Classification (GTDB taxonomy): domain Bacteria; phylum Bacteroidota; class Bacteroidia; order Chitinophagales; family Chitinophagaceae; genus Endoryza. The sequence continues at coordinate 838 of JBGAQE010000243.1, read as the reverse complement.
TATGTTTAGATGCTATTGTTTCTTTAGTTTTTTTATCTATCGATAGGATTCGGACATATATTTTATCTGTGTTTCTGTAGTTTACCAATACGCGGAAAGCCTGTTTAGGGAGGTTTACCTTTTCTGCTTGTATACTTAATTGTTTGTGTTTTATCGAGCTTGCCAATTGTTGTGCTTCCTGAAATGCAAAGCTGCTGTCTTTGGTCAATAAAATCCGGTCACATATTTCTTTAGCTTTTATATATCCATCTGGAAATGCGTAATGGTCTTCTGAAGTATTGTCGTAATGCCATTGGGCAATAAGTATCCATGCGTTGTTTGCAACTGGTTGGTTACTGTATTGTTCGGTAAGCGCAATAAGCGCTTTGTTATAAAGTGCATCTTTTTCAGCCAATACAGAATATAGTTTCGCGAATTGAAGACGATTTATATCGACATCTACCAATGCATCTGGATTTTTATCGGCAAGATGAAAGCTGATAAGTCTCTGGTACAATAAAAGGGCTTCATGATGTAGAGAGGCACTGTCTTTTGTTTCGAATTTTTCTTTTACGAATTCTTTCGCTGGGGCAAAAACTGCTTCTTGTGAAATTTCAAAAGCATATGCTGGCTTATCTATATCCTGTTCGTCATTGCTGAAATATTCAAGCGCTTTATGCGCCAATAAATCGAATAGGGTGGGACGAAGATTTCTGACATTGCCTATTGTTATGATAGCATCGAATGGTTCAAGTCGTGTTTGTTGCAGGAGCTTTTCATTTTTCAGTGAAGATTTAAAAAGCTGTCCAATTTTTTTATGAAAGTCAGCTGCTGTCCAAGTTGTAATGTCTGTCTTTTT
>JBGAQE010000242.1:0-3335 GCA_044220885.1 Chitinophagaceae bacterium | reverse complement strand
AAATTCCAGCCATAAATATCATCTACATAACCATTCTTGTCGTCGTCGATATTGTTACCAGGTATTTCGCCCGGATTATGCCATAAAACATCTTTCAAGTCTTCGTGAAGAGTATCAACCCCAGAATCAATTACAGCAACAATTACCTGTTTGCTTTTAAGCTTTTTTGATTGAAGGAATTCGTAGGTCTTATTTAGACTGATTCCATACTGGCCATCTTTATCCTTATCCATGGTATGCCATCCTTTTGGAACCTCACCGCTACGGGTTTTTGTTACAGATTGGGCATTGGATGTTTGAAAAACAATGAAGAGGGCAGGGATTAGAAAAGCAATTCTGGAGAATTTTTTCATATGTTGAAATGATTATAAGATATAAGATGCGTTATCGGCTTTTTTCAGTTGTTTCGGATCTGTTTAGAAAAGGGATTTAGTCCTTTTTTAACAGGGAATCCTGTTTGGGTTGGTCGCAAATGTATAAAAAACAACGCCACTGGAGATAAGTTTTCCCCGGTGGCGTTATTTTATTGATAAAAGCACTTATTGTTGCTCAAGTATCAGTTCCACCCTCCGGTTTTTAGCCTTTCCGGCCGGAGTGGTATTTGGTGCTATCGGTGATTCCTGCCCATAGCCAGTAGCATGCAAACTCTCGGCACTTACACCCTTACTAATCAGGTAATTCTTAACTGCTTCCGCTCTTTTTTGAGACAGCACTTTATTGTAAGTCGGAGTACCGATATTATCGGTATATCCATTGATATCCATTTTCAGTTCCAGGTGTTGTTTTAAGAGGTCAGCAACCTCATTTAATGATGGGAATGATTTAGCCTGTATCTTGTCGCTGTTCATATCGAAGAAGATATTTCTTGCTGCAAAATTCACTTTGTCAACTATTTCCTTCTTTATCTCAGGACAACCATTATTGTCTTTTAATCCTGGTACATCTGGACATTTATCGTCTTTATCAAGAACACCATCATTGTCTTTATCAGGAGCAGGGCAACCCTTGTATTCTGCTAAACCAGCTATTTGAGGACAGGCGTCTTCTTCGTCGTTGATGCCATCCTTATCTGTATCTGGAATTGGACAACCCTGATATTTTTTTAATCCTGGGGTTGTTGGGCATTTATCTTCTTCGTCATTAACTCCGTCTTTATCTGTATCCGGTATTGGACAACCATTAAATCGAGCCAATCCTGGTACATCCGGACATTTGTCTGTAGCATCTGCAATACCATCTCCATCTTTATCAGGGCAACCATGGGTTGCGGCTGTTCCAGGTATGGTAGGGCAGGCGTCTTCAGCATCAACAATACCATCTTTGTCCTTATCACGGGGAGCAGGTTTTTCAGCGCTATTAAGCCAGAAACCTACTGAGGCACCAATGACCTGATGTTTGAAAGTTCCATCATAAGATGCGGTGTAAAAGCTGGTAAGACCCTGGCTTATAAATCCAGTTAATAATACTTTACCGAAATCGAATCCAGCTCTGGCATTTACACCAAAGTCAAACGTCTTCACTTTGTTTTCGGCTTTACCAACTTCAACTGATAATTCTTCTTTGTCAAACTTATTGTTTGAATAAGCTCTGGTTTCATTGGTTATTTTACCAGAAAGGAAGAATCCGATATAAGGGCCTGCACTAAGTATAAAACTGGTTTTCTTTCCCAGTGGGAGCTTAAATCCGAGATTAAGTGGCAGGTCGATATAATTAGTATTGAAATTCTGTTTGTAAATCAGGGTATCTGAAATGGCTGCCTGAAGGGTGTCGTAGGTTTGGGCGAATTTGCGACCCTTACCCATATAGAAAATTCCCGGCTGGAAAAACCACTTCTTTGAAGGACCCAGGGGAATTTCACCCAGCAAGCCAACATTAAAAGCACTGCGGTTGCTGTAGAACGACTTGATGGAATCCCATCCTGCCAAGGAGTTGGTTTCATTTACTGAAGCCCAGTGAGGTCCGCCAACAAGCGCTACATGCATCTGGGAAAAGGCAGTTGCTGAAAAAAGCAGCATGCCTGCTAAGAGGGTGTACAGTTTTTGCATAATCAATCAGACTTTTTCACAGGCTACTAACGCTATTCCCCACTCTTATAGTATAGAAGGAATAGCATATAATTTGCCTGATAATCAACGTGTAAGGCTGATTGATTGCAAATAACCTGTTGTTTTAGATTGTTGATTATCAACTACAGGTCGAATTTAATGCCCTGGGCTAAGGGTAAATTGGTGGAATAATTGATGGTATTGGTTTGGCGGCGCATATAGTTTTTCCAGGCATCGCTTCCGCTTTCACGGCCACCCCCGGTTTCTTTTTCGCCTCCAAAAGCGCCTCCAATTTCAGCACCTGAGGTACCTATATTTACGTTGGCAATGCCACAATCGCTTCCGTTTACGGAAAGGAATTGCTCGGCTTCCCTCAGGTTCAGGGTCATAATAGAAGAGGAGAGACCTTGAGGTACTTCATTCTGGATAGCTATGGCTTCTTCAATAGTGGAATATTTCAGCAAATATAAAATTGGAGCGAAGGTTTCATGTTGAACAATGGCAAATCCTGGTTTGGCTTCTGCAATACAAGGTTTCACATAACAGCCGCTTTCAAATCCTTCGCCCTGTAAAACACCTCCTTCAACTATAAAGTTACCGCCTTCTTTCTTACAGGATTCAATAGCCGCAGTATACATGGCAACAGCATCCTTATCAATCAATGGACCCACATGATTTTTGGCATCCAATGGGTTTCCGATTTTCAATTGCTGATAGGCACTTACCAGTTTTTCCTTTACTGCATCGTAAATACTCTCATGAATGATAAGACGTCTTGTAGAAGTGCAACGCTGACCAGCAGTTCCTACTGCACCAAATACAGCACCTGTAATGGCAATTTTCAGATCAGCATCCTTAGATATGATAATAGCATTGTTACCACCCAGTTCAAGCAAAGCTCTGCCTAAACGGGCGCCCAGTGCAGCTCCAACCGCCTTACCCATACGGGTGGAACCAGTTGCAGAAACTAATGGAATCCTTGGGTCATTACTCATCCATTCTCCAATAGCACGTCCGCCTGAAGCAAGAACACTAACGCCTTCGGGTACATTATTTTTAGTAAATACTTCTTCAACAATTTTCTGGCAGGCTACTCCACAAACTGGAGCTTTTTCAGAAGGTTTCCATATGCACACATCACCGCAAACCCAGGCCAGCATGGTATTCCAGCTCCAGACAGCTACGGGGAAATTGAATGCGGAAATGATTCCTACTATTCCTAATGGATGATATTGTTCATACATTCGGTGGCCAGGTCTTTCGCTATGCATCGTAAGTCCATGTAACTGT
>JBGAQE010000241.1:0-3366 GCA_044220885.1 Chitinophagaceae bacterium | reverse complement strand
TAGATAAGCCGATTAAGGATATGACGAAACTCCAAAAGATCATTCTTCCCAACCTGAATTCAATAAAAGGCTGTCGCGATTTGCCACTCTCTGCCGGCTATGCTATTCCTCCAAGAGCAGCAACAAATTCATATCCAATTTATACAATTGATGAGAATGGGAATATCGGTCCGGTAGCTGTGCAACGTCAACCACTCGCTACCGTTACAGATAAGATGTGGGAACCAGGAAGGAAGTTAAAAGTGGGGTTTGATATTACTGGGGTACCAGTTCAGGTGATATTTGTGGTTCAGAAATATGCCATTGAATGGGAGCGATTTGCCAATATAAAATTTGAGTTTGTAACTACAATGAATACGGCAGATATCCGGGTTGGATTTCTACCCAATGGTTCTTATTCAGTAATTGGCCGTGAAGCGCTGTTGGTTCCTGCCAATTCCACCACAATGAATCTGGGTTGGATCACCACTGCCTCAGAAGCTGAAGCCCGCAGGGTCATTTTGCATGAATTCGGCCATGCATTGGGGTTTATTCATGAGCATGGGGCACCAACGGCTAATATTCCATGGGACAGGGAGAAAGTGTACACATATTTTGCTCAGCCACCCAATAATTGGGATCGCGCTACGGTAGATCGAAATCTTTTCCAGAAATTTTCAGTGACGGAGACTAACTATTCAACCTATGACCGCTTATCCATCATGCATTATGTTGTACCTCCCGAATTGACAACAGATGGAAGCAGTGTTCCCTTTAATACCGATCTATCTCCAACCGATAAACAATATGCCGGTTATTTTTATCCCTTCCCTCCAACGCCTCCTACAGCAACAGGGGTATTGAAAACAGGCGATGATTGTGATCGGGTAAATTTTAAGGTGGAGTATAATGTGGTGCCGAATAACAAGGTGGAGTTCGCCCTAAGTTTTGGATCATATAATAATAAGACTGTCACCTGGTGGAAACAGATCGGTATTCCTGGTCCAGGGAATTCTGAAACTTTGCTTTGGATCCAGAACCATTCACTTATAGCCAGTGAGAACAAAACAATTCAGGTTAGTCAGTTTGACTTAAATCAAATCAACTTTCAAAAACCTATTCGTTTCTGGAAAGCTAAAGGACTGGGTATCCATACATTACTATCATACCAGTGGAATATCCTACCTGCTATAAGAGGAGGTTGCAGAATAACTCTGGTCTGGAGCAGGGATAGCTGCTTACAGTAACACATATCCCTTTTTTTAGGGATATAAATGCACTTGGATTTAGTTCATATTTACAACATTAATGTTGGATTATGAGACTGAATCTTATGTTGCTATCTTTTTTGCTTTTAACTTCTTTTGCGAAGGCACAAACAGATAGCTTTGATGTATTCATTTATAAGCCGCCAGAATTCTTTACTAAAAGCATATTGCCATCCAGAGCTCAGTTCAATCTAACCAATCCCGATAAGAGCTCTTGTACCATCACCCTTTATCAAAGCCAGCCAGCTACCGATAGTGTTATCCATGATGTTATGCGTCAGTGGAATGAACAGGTAGTAAAGCGGCTTCGTAAGGCATCTCCAAAACCTTTGCGCATTTATACTGAACAACTCTGGCAGGGATGGGTATCCACTGTTGCCATTGGAAATTACTATGAGGGCAAGAAGAAATGTGTGGTGATGCTAAATTCATTTAGAAAAGATAAAACAAGTGCCTGTGTGGTGTATGCCATGACAGATAAATCATTTAAAGGAGCTACCGATACCTTTTCCCAAAATCTTCGTTTCAAAAAGTGATAAATTTTTTGCATTATGAAAAGAAATCTAATTGTATCTGTATCGCTTTTGTTGTTGCTACAAATAGCAGCTTTTACACAAACTGGTAACACTGGAATCGGAACCACCGATCCACAGGCTAAATTGCATGTGAATGGTGATTTGAAATTACAGCAGGGAGTATCCATCAATAAGTTCAGTACAGATAGTCTGTTTACTTCAAACAGTCATAGTGTAATTCCGACCGAGAAGGCTATCAAAGATTATATAAAAACGGGATTATGGATGGGAATTGATACTACGACATTAAGTGATAATATTCTGGTTGCAAAAGGATTTGGCACGCAAAGTCTTGCAAACCCGGTAGCTGCTGCCATTCAGGGAAATTTTGCTTATACTGTAAACTATGGTAACAACCAATTATCAATATATGATATTACAGACCATAACAATCCTGTATTCAAGAATGCTATTTCCACAAATATTTCAGGACCTGTTGATGTTGAAGTGCAAGGGAATTTTGCTTATGTGGTATGTGAAACAAACAATAGGCTCTGCATCTTTAATATCGCAAACCCTCTTAATCCAACGGCAGTTGGATTCATATCAACTGGGTTAAACAGACCCATAGAAATGGTCTTGCAAGGCAATTTCGTATATGTATCAAATAATCTTGGTGCTAGAGTGCAGATTTTCGATATTTCAAATCCATTGTCAGTAATAGCTCGTGGTTTTTTTAATTCCGGACTTATTTCGGATTTGCAGGTAGTTGGAAATTTTGTATACACTACCAACGATGGGGCGTCAAGATTATCTATTTATGATGTTTCTAATCCAGATGCGCCAATTGCTCGTGGTTCAACCATTAGCGGTTTGAATGGAGCGGGAGGTGTTTATGTTAAGAATGGATTTGCGTTTGTCTCTTCGCCAAATACAGGTTCTATCTCGGCTTTAAATGTATCGAATCCGGATCTTATCACCTTTGTTGCTCAATCAACAAATGAAATGCATACTTCCTATGACCTGGCAGGATCAGGGAATTATCTGTTCGTGTTAGATCAAGCTGGAACGGGTATTGGTGTGTATGATATAAGTAATCCTTCTTCTATGAAATGGAAGGGCTATAACAGTACCAATTTAAATAATGCGGCAAGAATGGCAGTTTCTGGTGAGACCCTTGTAGTGCCATCTTATTACAATAACCGTCTTTGTATTTTTGAATTAGATCGTTCCAGAAATATTAGTTTCACTTCAAGTGGATTTCAATCAACACCATCACTTTGGTTAAATAATGGTAAGGATATTTACCGGGGGAATGGTTATGTTGGTATAGGTATCTCTCAGCCAAGAGCAAATCTTCATGTAGAAGGGGCTACCTACCTTTTTGGTAGTGTGGGCATTAATACTGATTTGCCGCAAGCCCCCTTTAGCGTAGAAGGAAATTCATTTTTTAATGGCAATATTGGTATAGGCACTTCATCTCCGCTAGCTAATCTCCATGTACAAGGCAATGAGTACGTTTCAGGTAACCTTAGTATTGGAACCACAAGCCAATTGGCTTTGCAAACATTTCCTAATGCTTTAGGCAATAAGATTGCGTTATA